>JAAUQL010000144.1 GCA_012033595.1 Cyclobacteriaceae bacterium
TTGCCACAGTCAAAGGCGATGTGCATGATATTGGAAAAAATATAGTAGCAGTGGTTTTGGCTTGTAACAATTACGAGATCATAGACCTGGGCGTAATGGTGCCCCTGGAAAAATTCTCGAAACCGCCATAAAAGAGAAAGTGGACATTGTGGGTCTTAGCGGGCTGATCACCCCATCTCTGGACGAAATGGTATATGTAGCCAAAGAAATGGAAAGGCGCAATTTTACCATACCCTTGCTCATCGGCGGCGCTACCACATCGCGCATACATACAGCCGTCAAAATCGATCAAAACTATAGCGGACCGGTGATACATGTGATAGATGCCAGCAAGAGTGTGCCTGTGGTAAGCAAACTGACCTCGGAGGACTCTAGCCAAAAAATGGAATTGGTAGAAAATATAAAAAATGAATATGCAAGCTTGCGCGAAGACCATGAAAAACGAAAAGGTACCAAAAAATCTATAAGCTTGTCGGAAGCGCGGGCTCGCAAAACTCCTATCGATTGGGCAGGCTTCGAGGCTAGAAAGCCTGAATTTTTGGGAAAGAAAGTCTTTTTGGATGTGGACTTAAATGAACTGGTGCCATTTATCGATTGGGGGCCATTCTTTATTTCCTGGGAATTGGCAGGCAAGTACCCTGCAATTTTGGAAGATGAGGTAGTGGGCGAAACCGCCAGAAAACTTCATGAGGATGCGTTGAGATTATTAAATAAAATTGTGGACGAAAAGCTCTTGCAGGCCAGGGCGGTGATGGGTTTTTTTGAAGCCAATGCCATCAACGATGACGATGTCGTGCTTTATGATCATAACCATAGCCATGGAGAGGAAAAGCCGCTTTTAACCACCTTGAACTTTTTGCGTCAGCAAAATAAAAAAGCGCCCAATTTGCCAAACTATGCACTGAGCGATTTTATTGCTCCCAAAGATTCGGGCAAGCAGGATTTTATTGGCGCATTTGTGGTGAGCTGTGGTTTTGGTACAGACGAGCTGGTAAAAAAATATGAGGCAGATCACGATGACTACAACAGCATAATGACCAAAGCGCTTGCCGACAGACTGGCCGAGGCCTTTGCCGAATACCTGCATCAAAAAGTAAGAAAGCAATATTGGGGCTATTCCAAAGATGAAAATCTTGACAACGACTCATTGATTCATGAGAAATACATCGGAATTCGACCGGCACCGGGATACCCTGCCTGCCCCGACCACCTGGAAAAGCGCAAGTTGTTTGATTTGCTCCAAGCCGAAAACGAAATAGGAGTGACCCTGACAGAAAGCTATGCTATGGTGCCAGCGGCCACGGTGAGCGGCTGGTACTTTGCCAATGAAGAATCGCGTTATTTTGGTTTGGGTAAGATACTCAAAGACCAGGTCGAAGACTATGCCCAAAGAAAAAGCATGACGGTAGAAGAAATTGAAAGATGGCTTTCGCCTGTATTGGCCTATGATTAGATGGTAGTGACAGTAAGAACGTAATAAAGTTTGATCAATGGATTGAGGAGCATGAACAAGTGCCACGAAAGAGTGGCTTACCTTATCCCTGAGGCGGGTTTCGAGCGGGTTTATTTTGGTCAGATTACAAGCGTACTCTTTACGTATCATTAAACCTGGGGAAATGAGCGCTGACCATACACAATAGCCGGAATATGATGGTAAGTGCCTCATCACTGTTTTAAGCGATAGCCATATTACCCTTTGGCCCGAATATCGATTCAAATAGTGGCGCAAGATATGACGCAAAACCTTGGTGAATTACCCTGTCACAGGATAATTGGAGCAGCAGGGTCTATTTGTAAGGAGATTTAAAAATAGATTCTTTTCCGCAATATAAGTCCTTCAGTTGTCTGGCTTCCGCCAGGTGGTAACTGCTGGCAATTTTCAGGTGGGCACAGGCCGAATCCAGCATATTGAGTTTAATCTCTGCTCGTGCCAGGTGGTACAGAGCTGCTGCTTGATTGAAATCGCTACCTACCAAAGCCTCAAATACTCCATAGGCATTTTCGTGCTGATCTTTTTTTTCATATACAATGCCTTTGTAATACTTTGCAGGCAAGTGAGCATTGTTTCTGCTGATCAGCTGGTCGAACATGGCTGCAGCACTGTCGAGATTTGGAAGCGTATAGGTAAGAATGAGGGCGGCCTTAAACAAACTGCTGTCATAGGTGTGGCTGTACTGTTTTACTTTTGCAAAGGCGCAAAGGGCCTTTTCGGGCTGTTGGATGTTCGCTAAGCTTATGCCTTCGAGGTAGTGAAATTCTGAAGCCAGTGAATCGACAGGGTGGTAGCCAAGTCCTTTTTCTATGTATTTCATGGCATATTGGTATTTGTGCAGTTTATGAACCAATATGACCGAAGCCAGTGCGCAGGCTTCGGCATTGTTGCTACTGATGTCCTGAATCGACAGGTCGATATGGTGTAAGGCTGAGTAGTACCGACCCGCAAAATAATAGTCCAAAGCCTGGTTGTAATATTTGGTAGAAGTGGACTGCAATAGATAAATGGGAAACGCCACAGCCAGCAGGATAATGACTATGACCGACACGGTGGCTAGTGCATATGCTCTTGTGCCGTAAGTGGTTTTTTCGCCATGATATTGGTAGTAGAAAACAGGTGGAGGTCGTCTTTTTCTAGGGTCTTCCTCGACGATCTCGTCAATATTCGGAGAAAGTCCAAAGTCATACCATCGCTTGCGCTCAGGATCGTTGAGCACTTCGTAAGCTTCATTTATTTCAATAAACTTCCTGGAAGCCAGAGCATTTCCCGGGTTTTTGTCAGGGTGAAAGCGCAAGGCCAATCTGCGGTAGGCAACCTTTATTTGTCCGCTTGTCGCCGTAGGATCAATACCCAGGATTGCGTAATAGTCTGCCATGAAATGAGTTTTTTTGGTAAACGGATTACTTCAGCTTGTATTTTCTGCCGGGCAGCGTTTTCACGATGCCGCTAAACTCCAAATTCAACAATACGGAAGCCAGCTTGTTGAGTGGAATTTGAGATTTCCAACTCAATTCGTCAATCAATAAACCATCCGATTCATTGCGTAGGGTCTCAACAACGTTCTTTTCATCTGTTGATAATGACGCATAGTCGTAGTATTTATCATCCAGTGGTGCCGGGTTCCCCTGATGTTCCCAATTCATAATATACTCAATGTCTTCGATACAAGTGAGCAAATGTGCCTTATTGGTTTTGATCAGGTTGTTGCAACCTTCCGAAAAATGATGGCCTACATCTCCGGGTAAGGCAAATACATCGCGGTTGTAGGAGTTGGCGATTTCGGCAGTGATCAAGGCGCCACCTTTTTTTGCCGCCTCTATCACCAGAGTCACATCGCTCATGCCGGCTATGATACGGTTGCGAGCAGGAAAATGATGTGCATCTGGCGGCGTGCCCAGCGACAATTCTGACAGCAGCCCTCCTTGGGCTACCATTGCATGGCGGTGGCATGGTGCATGCTTGGGTAGATGGTATCTATGCCACTGGCCATAACGCCCACGGTGGAGAGGCCGTGCTTGAGGGCAGCCCTGTGAGCGATGATGTCGATGCCATAAGCCAGGCCACTCACGATCAGCGCCTGGTGTTTGGCCAGCTTTTCCACTATACTTTCGGTAAATTCCCTTCCATAGCTGGTCGATTTTCGTGTGCCGACTATGCTCACTGTCTTTGCATTATTAAGGTTTGCCTGGCCTTTGTAAAAAAGCACAGAAGGCGAATCTGGTGCGTGTTTCAGTTTTTTGGGATAATTTGCATCGGTAAAAAAGAGAATCTCGATGCCCAGTGAAAGGCATTTTTCTATTTCTGCTTCTGCTGCAGCAAAATTTTTGAAACCCAAGATTTTATCGGCGATGAATTGGCCTATGCCGGGGATGTTCGAAAGTTGGTTTTTATTTTTGCGGAAGATGTCTTTGGCAGTAGAACAATAGCTGATCAGCGTTTTGGCAGTGACATCGCCAATACCAGGTACCATGCTGAGTGCCACCTGATATATCTTTTCATCACTCATGCACTTGCCAGCCTACTTTTATACAAATTTTGCTCTGATTTCCAGCAGAAAATGCTTTACCTTTTTCAGGCTGTCTATTATTTCTATTTTTTCTTTGAGGGCATCATTGCCATTTTTGAGGAGGTCTTTGGCGCCTTGGAGGGTATAGCCTTTTTCTTTGACAAGATGGTAGATAAGCTTAACATTGTCAATGTCTTCGCGCGTAAACTGGCGGTTGCCTTTTCGGTTTTTCTTTGGACGGATAATATCGAATTCACTTTCCCAAAACCGGATCAGAGAGGTGGCGACATCAAGCATTTCGGCAACTTCACCGATCGAAAAATACTTCTTCTCTATTACTTTTTCTTTGTATGGCATAGTTTAAAAATCCCGGTCAAGATAGTTATTATTTCCATAGTCGTCAATAGCAACTTCCAATTCCTTAAAGCCGGTGTGCCTTAATTCTTCAAATTGATTTGCTTTGCTTTTTTCCTGCTTATTCCACTCATTTTCTGACACCACAAATCCAGGTTGATGGGTCGAAAGATGGAACCCGTCGTGTTGTATCATGCTGGTAGTGTCGATGTAGGTGTTGGAATCGGCGGGTTCTATTTGAGGGGGTATTATGGTAGGGGGCAGCGAATCAATGGCTTGCGACTTATACCTGCCATTGTCCCTATGCATTTGGTTGGTGGTGGTACATGCAAGATATTGCAGTACGACTAGCGCCAATGAAGCATACTTTACCCAGATCAACATATTGTTTTGTTCAAGAAATAATACTTAACTGCACCTATGGCAGTTTTAAAAAAATCCTAGCCCAACGATTCATTTTCCCTGGAAGCCAACTCAAGCAGTTTGTCGTATTCCTCATCTGTAACATCGTTGTAAAAGTAGTTGACAGGATTAACATGCTGGTTGTCTTTCCATACTTCGTAGTGGCAGTGTGGGGCTTTGGAAAGTCCTGTATTGCCTACATACCCAATAACATCACCTCTTTTTACTTGTTGACCTTCCTTTACGGCAAATTTGCTCATATGCAGGTATTTGGTTTCATAACCATATCCATGGTCTATCGTGACCATATTGCCCGATGTAGAAGAAAACCTTGCGCGTTCCACCTTGCCATTGCCTGTGGCAAAAATTGGAGTGCCTTGAGGTGCAGAAAAATCACAGCCAGCGTGCATTCTGGTATACTTTAATAACGGGTGCATCCTCATGCCGTAGCCCGAAGCCAATCTTTTTAAATCTTTGTTTTGGATAGGTTGAATGGAAGGTATGGAAGCCAACATGGCGGTTTTGTTTTTGGCCATTTGCAATATGTCATCATACGATTTGGTCTGAATGTACATATGCTTTTTCAACTTATCTATCTCTTCGTAGGTAGATATCACCAGGTCTTCACGTTCCAGTTTGCCTTCGCGCAGCGCTTTGTACCGGTCTGTTCCGCCAACACCTGCCTGCCTTACCGTAGATGGGATGGGGTCTGCCTCAAAAATTACGCGGTAAATATTGTCGTCACGCTCTTGCAGGGCGGTGAGCATTCCGTCCATTTGCCTGAGGTCTTGCTGCATGTCTTCGTAGTAGATCAGCAATTCCTGATTTTCTTTCTTTAAAAGCGATACCTGAGGGCTTTCTAAATAAGTAGAGGAAACAAAAAGTATAAGGATGGCAAGTATGAGCGACAATGTGAAAATACCAAGAGAATTCAGAAAAATGTCCCATTTAGAGACCTTGATTCTTTCATATTTACACGTTTCAGTATCGTAATAATATTTTATTCTGGCCATTATAAATACTAAGGTAAAAACTTATAATTTTGCGGTGTTTTTCGAAATTATAACAATTGCTGCTTAAAAAGTTAGGTTTTAGAAGTCGCAAGTTATAAATATTTTAATATAAAAGTCAAAATCTGCCCCCTAATACTAAATTATTCTTAGATGAACGCAAAAGAAATTAGAGCTAGGTTTTTATCATTTTTTCAAGAAAAGGAGCATTCGATTGTTGCATCCGCACCGTTAGTAGTCAAGGATGACCCGACTTTGATGTTTACCAATGCGGGCATGAACCAGTTCAAGGACTTTTTTTTGGGTAATAAAAAAGCGAAAATTACAAGAATAGCCGATACACAAAAATGCCTACGTGTATCTGGCAAACACAACGACCTGGAAGAAGTAGGTATCGACACCTACCACCACACCATGTTCGAAATGCTTGGCAACTGGTCTTTTGGTGATTATTTCAAAAAAGAGGCGATCACTTGGGCCTGGGAGCTGCTGACTGAAGTGTATAAGTTGCCGAAAGACCGCATATATGCCACGGTGTTTGGGGGTGATGCCAGCGATCGCCTCGACCAGGACAACGAAGCGTACCAGCTATGGAAAACCTTATTGCCCGAAGACCGCATTTTGTACGGGTCAAAAAAAGATAATTTCTGGGAAATGGGCGATACCGGCCCCTGTGGTCCCTGCTCTGAGTTGCATATTGATCTGCGCTCCGACGAAGAGGTAGCCAACACCCCCGGACGTGAGCTGGTCAACAACGACCACCCTCAGGTCATTGAAATTTGGAATCTGGTTTTTATCCAATTTAACCGCAAGGCAATGGTGATCTGGAAAACCTGCCAGACAAACATGTAGATACTGGGATGGGTTTCGAAAGGCTTGCCATGGCTATACAGGGTAAGAAGTCAAATTACGATTCTGATGTTTTTAGTCCGCTTATCGATTTTGTGGCCAGCAAAGCCAATGTGGTCTATGGGCAAAACGAACAGATCGACGTCGCCATACGGGTCATAGTAGATCACGTACGTGCTGTGGCATTTACTGTTGCCGATGGCCAATTGCCGTCCAATACCGGCGCAGGTTATGTGATTAGGCGTATTTTACGTAGAGCAGTGCGATATGGCTTCAATTATCTCGACTTCAAAGAACCGTTCATATACACATTGCTTCCTGTGCTGGCCGGTCAATTTGACGATGTGTTCCCGGAGCTCGCACAACAACAAGACTTTGTCGCTAAGGTGATCAGGGAAGAGGAAACTTCATTTTTGCGTACCCTTGAAAACGGCCTGAAAATTTTCAATGATGCCTATCATGCTGCCAAAGCAATATCGGCAGGCGATTCGCCGGTGATCTCTGGTGAGGCAGCGTTTAAACTCTACGATACCTATGGTTTTCCTATAGACCTTACGCAGCTTCTCGCTCGAGAGCGCAATGCCAGCGTAAATATGGAGGAATTTACAAGCCAAATGCAAACCCAAAAGGAGCGGTCGAGGTCAGATGCAGCACAGGAAAAAGGAGACTGGATTATCCTGAAAGATGATGCAGAAGTTACCTTTGCCGGGTATGATACCTGTACTACCAATTCTCAAATATTGAGATACCGCCAAATCACCGAAAAGAAGAAAATCATGTATCAGTTGGTGCTGGAACACACGCCATTTTATGCCGAGAGTGGAGGACAGGTGGGTGATACCGGATACATTGAAGCCAATGGTGAAAAAGTGATTATCATAGATACGCAAAGGGAAAACCAGTTGATCATTCAATATGCTGAAAAGCTGCCTTCCGATTTGCAAGCCAACTTCCTCTGTTTAGTAGATGCCTCAAAACGGCAGCTCACCGAAAACAACCACAGCGCTACGCACCTGTTGCAGGCGGCCTTGCGCCAGGTGCTGGGAGATCATGTGCAACAACGAGGCTCATTGGTTAATGATAAATTTCTCCGCTTCGATTTTTCGCATTTTGCCAAAGTGACTGCGGAAGAACTGGAAAAGATAGAAGAGATAGTTAATGCAAAAATAAGAGAAAATGTAGCCTTGGATGAAAAGAGGAATGTGCCCCTGGCCGAAGCCAGATCGCTGGGCGCTATGGCGCTTTTTGGTGAAAAATATGGCGAGTATGTAAGGGTGATCACCTTCGATCCCGGATATTCTGTTGAGCTATGCGGAGGCACCCACGTAAAAAGTACCGGCCAGATCGGCCTGTTCAAAATAGTATCGGAAAGCTCTATTGCTGCCGGGGTGCGCAGGATAGAGGCCATCACAGCGGTAGCTGCGGAAGCATATTTGAAAGAAAATGTAAATATGCTCAATCAGGTTAGGGAGCTTTTCAACCATCCCAAAGATTTGCTCAAAGCAATAGAAAGCACCCTCGAAGAGAAAAACAAACTGGCCAAAGAAATAGAAAAAATCCAGATGGCGCAGGCCGGGGATATCAAGAAAGACCTCGTCGCAAAAGCGCAGAAGACAGGTAATGGCACTTTCATTATCGAACAGGTGCAACTGCCCAATGCCGATACGCTTAAAAAAATAGCCTTTGAGCTGAAAAATGAAATCGATGATCTTTTTATGGTACTGGCAGCCGACATAGAAGGTAAGCCGCAGGTGGCTGTCATGATCTCCGACAAAATGATTGCCGAACATCATCTGCACGCGGGCACTATGATTCGCGATTTGGCCAAAGAAATCAACGGGGGTGGGGGCGGACAGCCTTTTTATGCTACTGCCGGAGGAAAAGAATTGTCCGGATTGCGGAATGTGGTAGATAAAGCAAAAAAACTAATGGAAGATGTATTGGTTTAGTCGGAATTTTAATATCCATTTATTGTTAGTCGCCATAGCAGTGGTGCTCGTGTCGTGCAATGGCAAACAAAAGCAATCGGGCGAAAAGGGAGACAGTGAGGGTAATTTCACCTCCAATAGCCTTGAAGTGGGTTCTATCGCACCTGGCTTCAGCCTTCCCAACCCAAGCGGCAAGATGGTTAGCTTAAGTGATTTTAGAGGCAAATACCTCTACCTTGATTTTTGGGCATCGTGGTGCCAACCTTGCAGACAGGAAAATCCGGCTCTGGTGGCTGCCTATCGACAATTTCATTCTCCTACATTCGAAATGCTCGGCGTATCGTTTGATAAAAACAAGGATAAATGGCTTAACGCAATTGAAGAAGATGGTTTGCCATGGGAGCAGGTTTCCGATCTCAAATATTTTGATTCCGATTTAATCGAAAAGTACCAGATTCAAGCCATTCCTTTTTCACTCTTGCTAGACCCGGATGGAAAAATATTGGCAAAAAACATCCGCGCTTCCGAGTTGGAAAGCCTCCTGAGCAACTTAAACCTCTAGTGATTGCTTGCCATGTGTTGCTTTTTAATTGGCACCAATTTGCACCAGACAGTCAATTTCAGACCTCCGGACCTGACGTAATTGATCATGTCGCGGATTTGTAAATTAACCTTAAATTAGTACCTGGAAAAACTGTATTACTTTCATTGACCAAATGACAGATTTTTTTACTGCATCATTGTCGCGTGGTGTAGCCAGGGTGTGCAAGGTAATATTTAATGTGTTATCCTCATGGTTGACTTTCAGGTCGCAGGGTGTTTTGATGATGCTTTTGGCCAAG
>JAAUQL010000034.1 GCA_012033595.1 Cyclobacteriaceae bacterium
CAAAATAGTTCAATTGGATTTGTTTGCCTTAAAAAAGGGGGGTGTTTTTCAAAATATCGAAAAATCACCTTAGAACTCAATTTTAGACCCTTTTTTGCCTAAATTGGAATTTGGTCGGATGACAATATTATACAATTAAAAAAAAGGTTGCCATCACGGCAACCTTTTTTTTTAAGGGTCATTTTATTTTAGAGTTTGCTACATAGCGTCAATTATCATGTTTCCGGGTAATTCACCGGGATTTTGTTTTTTTGCGTTGCTTTTTAATTCTGATATGGCTGATAAAGCTTGCACTCGAAGCAGTGATGAGTAACACATATTATTAATCAAAACGTGAATTAATTTACTTCTTGCCTATCACAATTGAACGGATAGTCCGTGGATGTGACTTTATTTTTATTAATGCATAGAAAGTACCCACAGAAAAAGTCAGACAAACAATGCTTCTGAACACTTTCTACCACTCCCCGCTCATTTGTCAGGTCTGCGCTGGTTCCCTTAGTTTAATTATTCACAAAATTTTACGTTTTAAGCTGACCTTTCTATTCAGTTTGCCAACTCATCAATAAACTTTTGTGCGTATGACTCCTGCTATTTGTGCGCTTTTATCCATTCCCGCGCATTGACAAAGGCCTCTACCCATGGGCTCACCTCATCCTTTTTGCGATCGGAAGGATAGTAGGCCCAATTCCAGGGGTACGTCGATCTTTCCAGATGTGGCATCATGACCAGATGACGTCCGTCGTCGGAGCACAAGGCAGCCGCATCAAACTCAGAGCCATTTGGATTTGCCGGGTACGTTGACTTGGCAAATTTCATAGGGATGTTGTATTCCGATTCCCCTTTTGGAAGGCTGAATTTGCCTTCTCCGTGTGCCACCCAAATACCCAGTT
Source organism: Cyclobacteriaceae bacterium (assembly GCA_012033595.1). Classification (GTDB taxonomy): domain Bacteria; phylum Bacteroidota; class Bacteroidia; order Cytophagales; family Cyclobacteriaceae; genus JAAUQL01. Next base: position 894 of record JAAUQL010000034.1, read on the forward strand.
TGCTTCCGGCAAGGCTTTTGAGCATCACTGCATTGTTCTTTTTGATCTCTACGTTCAAAAAAGTAGATTCAAATTTGCCTGATACATTGTGGAGCATTTTGGGCATAATGTCATGTTCCGGGGTAACTACGCCAAGTTCTACCATCAATTGACAGCCGTTGCAGACACCCAGACTCAACGTATCTTCCCGTGAATAAAACTTGTCCAGAGCCTGTTTGGCCAGAGGGTTGTAGATAAATGCCCCGGCCCATCCTTTGGCTGAGCCCAATACATCGGAATTGGAGAATCCGCCGACAAACACGATCATTTGAATGTCTTCCAGCGTTTCGCGACCGGCGATAAGGTCGGTCATATGTACATCTTTTACATCAAAGCCCGCCAGATACAGTATCCACGCCATTTCGCGATCTCCATTTATTCCCTTTTCCCTTATAATCGCCGCTTTGATTCCGGTACTTGGTTTTCTGTTCAGGCTGATGCCATATTGCGACAATTTGCCTGTAAACCCTTCCGGAAAGCTGTATTCAAGTGCATTGTGTTTATAATTCTGATAACGCTGGAGGGCATGCATTTCACCTGATTGCCTGGAATCTAGTAAATAGGAGGTCTTGAACCACAAATCGCGCATCGCAGCAATGTCAAACTCAAACTTATTTTGAAGATCGCTTGTCCTCACCTTGTATTGCTCGTATGGTTTGCCGATTTTTTTGAAATGGATGCCAGCTTCTTCCAATATTTTAATGGCTTCGCCATTGCGTTCCACCTGTAGTACCAGACCCGGGTTCTGACTGAAAAGCGTTTTTACCAGATCGGGTTCCTGAAATGAAGAGAAATCCAGATCCAGACCTACGGCACTTTGGGCAAATGTCATCTCGAGCAAGGTAGTGATCATTCCTCCGGCAGAGATGTCGTGCCCGGCATAGATCAATTCCTGCTCTACAAGCGATTGTACAGTATCGAAGGCCAACTTGAAATACGCCGGATCGGCAATACCGGGAGCATCGTTGCCCAACTTATTCAATGTCTGCCCGAAACTTGATCCGCCCAATTTGAAATTTTCTTTTGACAAATCTATGTACAGCAGCACCGTATTTTCGATGTGCTGAATGACCGGCTCTACCACTTTCTTGATATCCTTCACCTCACCCACGGCAGTAATGATGACCGTCCCCGGCGCATATACCACTTCGTTGTCGGCATATTTTTGCGTCATAGAGAGCGAATCTTTGCCTGTTGGTATGTTGATGCCCAGCGCAATGGCAAAATCTGAAGCAGCTTTGACGGCATCGTAAAGCCGTGCATCTTCTCCCGGGTTTTTGCATGGCCACATCCAGTTGGCGCTGAGTGAAATACCGCTGAGGCCACCTTCTATTGGCGCCCAGATTATATTGGTCAACGATTCGGAAATGGATAGTTTAGATCCGTTTTTAGCATTGATCAAGGCTGCGGCCGGGCATGCCCCAGAGCGGTTGCCAATCCTTTGATGCCCTGGTAATCGAGGGCGCTAACACCCAAATTATTCAAGGGCAACTGAAGCGGGCCGGCACATTGCTGCTTGGCTACTTTGCCTGTCACCGATCGATCCACTTTGTTGGTAAGCCAATCTTTGCAGGCTACTTCTTCGAGCTGTAGCACATCTTTTACATATTCAGGGAGTTTGGAAATGTCGTAGCTCAGTTCTTGGTAGTGGTTGGCAATATTTACATCGCGCATCATGGTTTTTGGAGGATTACCAAACATATCCTCGATTTTTAAATCTATGGGCTTCGGGCGACCGTCACTGTGCTCGAAAGTAAACTGGTGGTCGCCGGTGGTCTCGCCAATTATATACATGGGCGCACGCTCCCGAGCCGATATGTTCTGCAACAGCTCGGTGTCTTTTTCTTTGAGCACGAGCCCCATGCGCTCTTGCGATTCGTTGCCCACTATCTCTTTGTCAGAGAGTGTGGGATCTCCTATGGGTAATTTTTCTATTTGTATTTTTCCTCCGATATGTTCTACCAATTCCGAAAGGCAATTTAAATGCCCCCCCGCACCGTGGTCGTGTATGGAAACTATGGGGTTATGATCCGATTCGGCCAGTGCACGTATGGCATTTGCTACCCGCTTTTGCATTTCCGGGTTCGATCGCTGTACGGCATTGAGCTCTATGGCATTGGCAAATTCGCCGGTGGCCACGGACGACACTGCCCCACCACCCATGCCGATACGGTAATTGTCTCCACCCATCAGCACTATTTTGTCCCCTTTTTCAGGTTCGTCTTTTAAGCTGTCTTTCTTTTTGCCATAGCCTATTCCCCCTGCAAGCATTATTACCTTGTCGAAGCCAAATTCTTTCTGATCTTCAAAATGTTCGAAGGTCATTAAACTGCCGCAAATGAGCGGCTGACCAAATTTATTTCCGAAATCGCTGGCACCGTTAGATGCTTTTATCAGAATTTCGCCAGGGCTCTGGTACAACCAAGGCCTGGGTTTTATGTTTTTCTCCCATTTTCTGCCACCATCTAGCCGGGGGTAGGAGGTCATATACACAGCAGTGCCGGCCAAGGGCATAGATGCTTTTCCTCCGGCAATTCGATCTCTGATCTCCCCGCCACTTCCTGTGGCCGCACCGTTGAACGGCTCTACCGTGGTTGGAAAATTGTGGGTTTCGGCTTTGATGGACAGCACCGATTCAAACTGCTCTGTTTTGAAATACTCCGGTACATCTTGTCTTGCCGGAGCAAATTGTTCGATAATCGGACCCTGGATAAAAGCACAATTGTCTTTATAGGCAGAAACTACCCGATTTGGGTTGGTGGTGGTGGTCAGTTTGATAAGTTGAAAGAGTGAGCTAGGCTTTTCTTCGCCATCCACTACAAAGGTACCGTTGAAAATCTTATGCCGGCAATGCTCAGAATTGACTTGCGAAAAACCAAATATTTCGCTGTCGGTCAGTTTTCTATTTAATTTTTTGCCAAGGTTATCCAGGTATTGTACTTCATCTGCACTTAGTGCAAGACCTTCTTCTTTGTTGTAGGCACTAATGTCGTCGATGTACCTGACTGGTTCGGGCTTTTTATCTATTGCAAATAAATCTTGCCCAAGCTCATGATAAACCCGCTGTAGCATAGGATCATATGGTGGATTTGGGTTTTCGAAAAAGGTATATTCCTCTATGCGGATTATCCCTTCTATGCCCATGTTTTGGGTTATTTCCACGGCATTGGTGCTCCATGGGGTCACCATTCTTTGCGTGGCCCCACGAATATCCCTTCAATGACGTCCGTATCTATGTGAGTGGCATTACCAAATAGCCATTTGAGTTTGTCGTTGTCGGTTTTGTTTGGTTTTGCGTGTGATTCTACGGCCAGATAGGCGACAGGAGACCTGAAAAATATAAGCATATAAATGAGAAATTAAGCAGTTTTCTAATTCACCGCAAAAGTAAGAAAACTATGGAGATGAATGGCTTTATATTTTTTGATATTTTGGCAGAGCCTCTAGTTCAAATTGTCCAAATCACTATTAGCCTGTCAGGCAAGCAAAAAAAATCCCGGATGATGACCGGGATAGGTTGTGGTGGTTTGTATGATTGATGAGAAATAGGGTATTATTTGTAATTGACGCAGACTTCATTGGTCCAGGCCTGTCCGCATAGCACTTCGGGCATCACAAAGATGTAAACCCGGTATTTGCTTTGGTCGCATGGTTCTTGTTGGGTGATTACCTCATTTTCGAAGCTTATCTTAAGGTTATTCGCGCCATTGGGTTGCACGGATTTGTTGGCCATCCAGCAAATATGATTTCCGGTGTTGGTGAGGTTGAATGGTGAAAAACTAAAAGAAAAGACTCCATTTGTCGAATTGTGATACTTTTCAAATTCCTCGTCGCGTTCCATCAGCAACATGAAAATGCCAAATTGGATGTTTTCGCTCATTTCCCTTTCGGTAAAATAAACATCGAAGCTTACACTGGCGCACTCAAACATATCGCCCGATTTTTCGATTTTCAATGATTGGTTTTTAATCTCTGCCATAATGTGGTTGGTCGTAATATGTACCCTTAATGACGCCGGAAGCCAAAGGTCACCTTCGAAGAAGAGAAAAATTCCTGAAAAATTCACTTATTAAAAGTGATGGTTTAAATAAGTGTGTTTAAAACGTTGTTAAATAAATGATTATGATATATCGATTTGATAATAATTGGCCAAAAGCCCGTGTACGGCTAAAAAAATATATTCAAATGCAAACGAAACATTCGCTTTTATTTACCCCAACTATGCCAAATAATCATTGGGTCATATTAAATTTGGCTAAATGCCCGACCAGCCTGATTGATGCTGACGCGGTCGATAATCAGTAAGGCAAAGACTAACGGAGGAATACCATTTGATGTAGCAAGTCATATGCAACCCCGCCTGACTGCTAGATGAATTATAATTAAATTAATTATGAAAGCTAATATATTTATCATTCTGATTATTAGTGTTTTGAGCGGAATTAATGCATTCGCTCAGCACGGTACGGTTTACGACAATCTGACTGTTAAAAGCAACATTTTATCCGGTGAAAGAAAATTTGCCATTTATCTGCCCCCGGATTATGATCGCTCTCAGCGAAGCTATCCGGTGCTTTATTTGCTGCACGGCTCAGGCGATGACCAGACGGGTTGGGTGCAATTTGGTGAAGTATTGCGCATAGCAGACGAAGAAATTCTTTCGGGCAGGGCTACCGCCATGGTCATTGTGATGCCCGATGCCAACACGGGAAGAAGAGGATATATCAATGACCCCAAAGGAGATTGGAACTATGAAGATTTCATTTTTGAGGAGCTGATGCCGCATGTAGAGCAAGCTTACCGGATAAAAGCAGAGAAAAGGTATCGCGCAATATCTGGTCTGTCGATGGGCGGTGGGGGCACCTTTATATATGCCCTGCATCATCCGGAGCTTTTTTCTTCCGCATGTCCGCTAAGTGCAAGCGCCGGTCCGCTCGACCTGCAAGAAGCTGCCAACTGGCTGAGCAGAAGGTCTGAACAAGCATACTCCGAGAACCAAATCAAATCATATTTTGAAAGAAACAGTGCCCTGCACCTGATAAAAACTATGCCCGAAGAAAAATTGAAATCTATCAATTGGTATATCGACTGTGGCGACGATGATTTTTTGTATGAAGGCAACTCATTGATTCACATCGAAATGAAAAAGCGCCAAATACCACATGAATACCGGGTACGCGACGGAGCACACAACTGGACATATTGGCGGCAATCGCTTCCCGATGTGCTGGGATTTGTATCCCAAACCTTCCGTCAGCATTGATAGAGCAACCGGCAATACAACATCACTTGGTGAACCAAACAAAGCTGTATCGCATGTGTGTATGAATGTTCATTTATGATCACTTTGCTGTACGCTCTCAGGCCTGTTTCGGCAGGGTACGTGGTTCAATGGCTTTTTATTTAATAGGTTATCAATCCAGGTGCATTTATTGTTCATTCAGATCAAAAATTTTATTGTCACATGAAAACCATCATCGCCATACTACTTTTCTGTATCCTGTTTGTATTGTGCTGGCCTCTGGCCATAGGCATGTTTTTTATATTTTTAATCTTCTTTATACTTCTTATTCCTTTCAAAATTGTGGGTTTTACCCTGGAGTTAATTTTTAAAGTAGTGGGTGCCATCCTCCTGTTTCCTTTTCGGCTGATCAAAGCCCTGTAATCAGTACTTTATGAGTTCATGTCGGAATTAGTGGCACCATGGTGTTTTCTATCATCATGTTCGGGGCTTTTTCAAACAAGTACTATCTTTGGGTGCCGTTTTATCTAACTCAAAAATAATTGCATTTACAAGACCCCCTGGTTTCCATTGTGATGGCGGTAAAAGACACCGCGCCCTATTTGCCGGCCTGCCTGGATTCCATCATTGCGCAAAGCTATCGAAATTGGGAACTAATCGCAGTCAACGATCATTCGTATGACCGTTCTCCGGAAATACTTGAAACATATGCTAAAAAAGACCCAAGGATTAAAATATACCACAGCTCCCGTCCACTGCTCATTCCTACTTTGCAGGAAGCATATTCAAGGGTGTCCGGACTGTTGGTCAACCGGATGGATTCTGATGATATCATGCCTGATTACAAATTGGAATTGCTGGTAAATGAATGGAACAAATACGGCAAGGGTACGGTAATCGCTGGCGGGACAATGCATTTTGTGGATGAGGGCGAAGTTGGTGACGGCTTTAGAAGGTACGAAAAATGGCTCAACGAGGTAGCCAAAAGCGAAACACATTGCACTGAAATATACCGCGAATGCGTCATTCCTTCGCACAGTTGGATCATTCATCGCGAAGATATGGACATAGTCGGCGCTTTCGACCGCGAAGTCTATCCTGAAGATTATGATTTGTGTTTTCGATTTTACAAATACGGGCTCAAAATCGTGGGGCTCGACGCGGTCTTGCACTATTGGCGCGACCGGTCAGACCGAATTAGCCGCACATGGGAGTGCTACAAAGACAACCGATATTTTGACTTAAAACTCCACTATTTCTACGAGCTCGATCGCGATACCAGCAGGCCGCTGGTACTCTGGGGCGCAGGGAGTAATGGCAAAGACATGGCAAAAATGCTACTGGCGCGTGGTGAAAAATTTCACTGGGTATGCGACAATGACCGGAAAATCGGCAAGCATGTTTATGATGTTTTGATGGAAAATTACGAGGCCATTCCGTTTTTTTATCAGCCGCAAATCATGGTGGTGGTCACCTCGCCAAAAGACCGCAAAACCATACACGATCAGTTGCTCACTTGGGGGCTTAGACCTGTCAGGGATTTCTGGTTTTTTTTATAAGCTTCGATTTTCCTTTGGATTCTTGGGTTATTTGGCACTTTTCTCCAATTTCGATCCGGGGTCAGTCGTCACGCCTTAAGCTTATTCTACATAAAACTACAAGACCATGAAATACAGAACATTAGGAAAAACGGGCTTTCAGATATCAGAAATATCATTGGGCACCTGGCAGGTAGGGGGCAAATGGGGTTCGGGATTTGACCATAAACTCGCTGAAAAAATATTGCATGCGGCCATCGAAGAAGGCATCAACTTTATCGATACTGCCGATGTGTATGAATCTGGTGAAAGCGAAACAGCAGTCGGGAAAATCTTGAAGAACGTCAACCAACGCATCTATGTGGCCACCAAATGCGGCAGGCAGATCAATCCGCACGTCAATGAGGGCTACACACCCAAGGTACTTCGTGGATTTGTAGAAGCATCGCTGAAACGCCTGAATATGGGATGTCTTGATCTGGTACAGCTTCACTGCCCGCCTACAGAAGTTTACTATCGCCCGGAGATTTTTGGAGAATTTGAGCGTCTGAAAAAAGAAGGTAAAATATTAAACCTTGGCGTAAGCGTGGAAAAAGTAGAAGAAGCAGTCAAGGCCATGGAATTTGATAATGTGGCTTCGGTTCAGATCATCTACAATATGTTTAGGCAACGACCTCATGAAAGTTTTTTTGAAGCAGCCGCAGCCAAAAATGTGGGCATAATAGTGCGTGTGCCCCTGGCCAGTGGTTTGCTCACCGGCAAATTCTCCAAAAGCAGTTCCTTTGATGAAGGGGATCATCGCCATTTCAACCGCCATGGAGAACAGTTTGATAAGGGAGAAACCTTTGCGGGAATTCCTTATGACATTGGCATAGAAGCTGTAGAAGCGCTCAAGACCTTGTTGCCGGCAAACACTTCACTGGCTGAATTTGCACTCAGGTGGATTTTGATGAAGGAGGAAGTCAGTTGCGTCATTCCCGGGGCCTCAAGGCCAGAGCAGGTAAGCTCAAATGTGAAATCTGCCTCTATGCCCGGGCTTACCAATGAGCAGCTCAGTCAGGTTGATTATATATATCATAAATATATCAGAGAGCATGTACACCAACGATGGTAATGAAACTACACTCGGTGTAGCAGGCCTGGCAAGCAATATTTCAGCATGCTGACAAGGCTATTCCCCCCCGAATTTTCCATTATTTTTCATCAATTCAGCTATATGCCGGCAGTGCAGCGCAATGCGTTGTTGGCTATTTTTAATATTTTAAAAGTAGTGCCAGATTAACTGAATAGTTTTAAGGAATCGGGGAATACACGCTTGATTTTACATTTAAAACGCAAGTCAGATAAAAACATGACAATTCTCATTTTATAAGGTGCCCGTGCCATATATTTTTGTCCTATAGTTGTTCGAATCACATCAATAATAAATAAGTAGTTCTGAAATGATAAAATTCACAAGTGCTGAAGAGGCAGTAAAAGTAATCAAGACCAACGATAGAGTTCATTTGAGCAGCGTAGCTGTGACGCCGCACCACCTCATCGATGCCATGGTAGCCCGCGGAAAATGCGGAGCTTTCAAGAATGTTCGTGTGCAACATATCCATACCGAAGGTGCGGCACCGTATGCCGATCCTGAAATGGAAGGTATTTTTCAACTCGAATCATTTTTTGTAGGAGGCAATGTGCGAAAGCAAACTCAGGCCGGATACGCTGACTATATCCCTGTGTTTTTGAGCGAAACGCAAAAACTGATCAGGCAGGGCTACCTCAATGTAAATGTAGTATTGCTTATGGTGTCCCCTCCCGACAAACACGGCTATGTGTCGATGGGCACCTCTGTAGATGCCACCCTGGCAGCTATTCAGGAAGCTGAAATCGTGATCGCTCAGGTGAACAAGCATGTGCCCAGAGCTTGGGGCGATGCCATGATCAGCATAAGAGATATCGACTATTTCGTAGAGTACGATGCGCCACTTTACGCCCATGCCAATGCGCCTATTTCTGATATTGAAAAAGCGATCGGCAAAAACGTGGCCAGCCTGGTGGAGGATGGAGCATGTTTGCAAATGGGTATTGGTGGTATTCCCAATGCGGTGCTGGCAGAGCTCGGAAACCACAAAAATCTGGGTGTTCACACCGAAATGTTTTCTGACGGACTGCTTCCTCTGGTAGAAAGTGGGGTGGTTAACTGTCAGGAAAAGCAAATTGATAAAGGAAAAATCGTTGCTTCCTTCCTTATGGGCTCCAAAGCACTTTATGATTTTATCGATGACAACCCAATGGTAGCCATGATGGACGTGGCTCACACCAACGGTATACATGTGATCCGTAAAAACAAAAAAGTAACCGCCATCAACTCTGCGCTTTCCATAGATCTCACCGGCCAGGTTTGCGCCGATTCCATTGGAACTACCTTCTATTCGGGAGTGGGTGGCCAGATCGACTTTATCAGGGGCGCCGGTCACTCCGAAGGTGGTAAGCCCATTATTGCCATGCCCTCGGTCACGGCCAAGGGAATTTCAAAAATATCTCCCACACTAATGGAAGGCGCCGGTGTGGTAACTACCAGGTCAAATATGCACTGGTTTGTGACCGAATTTGGTAAAGTAAACCTTTATGGGCAAACCCTTCAGGAACGGGCTCGCAGGATCATTTCCATTGCCCACCCAGACCATCGGGAAAGCCTGGAAAAAGCGGCATTTCAGCGATTTGGAAGTCACTTTTATTTTGTGCCTTAGTCATTATTGTCCCAATAAAGAAAAGCTGGTTGGACTTTCCCAATCAGCTTTTTTTTATTGCCGCCAGCTACCGATGCAGGTTTGTAAGCAGGCTATTCAGCGCCTGCTGAATAGCTGCTATTAGCATTTTTCCAAGTAACTAAGACAAGCTTTGGTTTATAGCACTTTTCGCAGGCCATAATTGCTCGGAAAGGCTTTGGTGCAACCGATTCATAAATGCTGCCCCCTTAGTCCTTTTCCAAACCTTAAAATATAGATTTTTGCAGGCAGCACCCATTTATTGGCAAGGTCAGCCAGCGTAAAACCGAATTATTTTCTCCTAACTGTATTTTTTAAAGTGAATCTTACAATTATCAGCATTAGAGACAAAAATGATTTGTACTACTTTTGGAAAAAGCTATCCGCTTTTCGGCGGATTTAGTTCAATGCGCGGTCATAGCCAATAAGGGTTTCAGAGGTAAGCGAAGCTCATCAACCTCATCAATCTTTCGTCGCGGGTTATAGGCACGTCGCTCCGCAATCCCTTACGGGCTATCCCGCCACCGTTAGCGGTTATTTCCGGACAACAACATTTTGGCCATATCTATAAAAAGGATTTGTTAAATTTGTAATCAAAAAGGACAAAGATGTTAAAAAGGAATGAAAAATACATAAATCCATTTACAGATTACGGTTTCAAAAGGCTTTTTGGGGAAGAACCGAGCAAGGACTTATTATTGGATTTCCTGAATGAAATACTGGGAGACAAAGAAGGGAAAATCATAGAATTATCTTATCAACCAAATGATAGTTTACCTACTACTGTAGGGAATAGAAAAGCCATATTTGACATCTATTGCATAAACGAAAAAGGCGAACACTTCATAGTGGAAATGCAAAAGGTGGAACAGCAATATTTTAAGGACAGGATGTTGTTTTATTCAACTTTTCCGATTCAAAGCCAAGCCAAAGACAAAGGAAAGGACTGGAATTTTAACTTAAAACATGTTTATGCGATTGGCATTCTTGACTTTTCATTCAAAGAAGATCAGCCCGACCCTGACAAGTACCGCTATGATGCGAAGATCACCGAGATAGAGACAGGCAAGATATTCTACGAGAAACTGACATTCACCTATTTGTCAATGGAAAAATTCAATAAGAAACTGGATGAACTGGAGACAAAATTTGAAAAATGGCTGTTTGTGATTAAGAATTTGAATAAACTGGACAGGATTCCCGAAAACCTAAAAGAAGAGATATTCATCAAGTTTTTCCAGATAGCAGAAATAGCAAAGTTAGGGGAATCTGAATACAGGGAATATGAAGCAAGTTTAAATGCATACCGGGATATAAAAAACTCAGTTGATTGGGCAGAAGAAAAAGGTAAATTAAAGGAAAGGGAGAAAATAGCATTGGAAATGATAAACAATAATGAGCCAATCGAGAAGATAATGCAATATACGGGTTTGACAAAGAAAGAGATAGCGGAATTGAAAGGGAATAATAATTAGGAATATGAGCGGTCGGTACGACCAGGCGCATATTGCAGGTTGAACTACATCCGTTGGCAGAGTATCCGTAGATAGGTTATGCGCTTTAAGAAGGTTTAGGAAGATTTGTGCCTGGTTTTGCGAGTTGCAACACCGGCAGTGGTAAGTTGTCCTTTGATGATTTTAACCCGCATACATGTCCAAATATTACTGTCCGTTGCCGATATTTGTGCTTAAACCCTGTCTTTGAACAATACGGATTCGCATTTCATGAAAATGAAATTTATGGATGGACAGATGATGGCAGTAATATTTCCTTTGGCCGCAGAGTGCCAACCACTGGCGGTTATGGCAACAACGTAGGACTGGTTAACCAAAACGATTGACAACATGAAGACATTTAGCTACATTTTAATATTTATGTTGAGTCTATTGAGTTTTCCGGACTCAATGGCACAAGCATATACTGATCTCTACGAACTGAAGGGATATTCAATTAAGGCATATTACAGCCCGGGCAATGAGGAAAGAGCAAAGGTAATTGTGGGACGATGTGAAAACGCGATTAGGTATGTTAGTGGACTTATTGGATTTACACCGAAAGTAAGCCTTTTTATTTTAAACCCTGAACACTGGCCGAAGCATGCGACCTTTCCTGTATATGGAATGCCGCATTATCCAGACAGTGAAAGGCTGGTCATTGCTTCAGAGGACAACGACTTTTGGAAAAGCTTCATTCCACCGCTTGACCAACTTCCAGGTGAATTAGCTAGCAAGATTAGAAAAGCGTATACGACCTCTGATGGCACATTAAGTATGATGGCATTCTTTGATTTACTGGCACTTCATGAATTAGGACATGGATTCCACGAACAAGGAGGTTTAACAATGCAGCGACTTTGGATGCAGGAATTGTTTTGCAATATTATGCTTCATACCTACATAGCTGAAAAGGAGCCTGGCAATTTACCGGCTTTAGAGGTATTTCCTGAAATGGTGGTGGCAGGCGGGACAACTGGTTATGAGTTTACCTCATTGGCTGACTTTGAAAAGCGATATGATCAAATGGATCCAAAGAATTACGGCTGGTATCAATGTCGACTTCATGTAGCAGGCAAAATTATTTACAATGCTGGAGGGCCAAGGACATTAATAAAACTTTGGAACGGACTAAAAGAAAACAAAGAGCAAATGACTGATGAGCAGTTTGCTTCGTTCTTGAACAAGAAAATAAGCCGAGAGGTGGCAAACGTTCAAACAGACTGGTGATAGGGTAATGCTGCCAAAATACAATATAGAAATATTGATTTGATCAAATTGCTTCTAAATGCCAAAAGCCAATTGCCAGAAATATCTTCCCAAGGAAATTTTGATCAGTCATCCAAGATGATGGCGATTAATTTGGAATGTTTTATAGGTGTGTGTTCCAAATGGGGATTAACGTGAACAATCTGAAAAACGAATCGATAATGTTATCAAAAAAACAAAATACGCAATTAACGCACTTGTTTACATCGCTAAAAACACGAAGGATCAACCTATATCGGTAAGCAGAATTACGGAGGAACAGAACATTCCGCTGAAATTCCTTGAGTCCATACTAACCGAATTGAAAAACGCTCGAATACTAAACAGCAAAAAGGGGAAATATGGAGGCTATTCCTTAAATGGAAGTCCTGAAGAAATTCACATGGCAAAAATTATGCGACTTTTTGACGGGGCAATTGGTTTACTCCCTTGCGTAACTTACGAGTTCTACGAACGCTGTGAAGAATGTATTGATGAAGAAACTTGTGGAATTCGACAGGTAGTGATGGAAATAAGAAATGAAACTGTAAAGCGTTTAAAAGCTGCAACTCTTGCAAATATCATTCAAAGAGAGAAAAATCTTAAGCGATAAGGTTTTTAAAATATAATCCTACTTACTTGGTAGGAATAATAGCCTTTAGTATTTTTGCCGTCTATAATTTTCATAATTGTATGCGGAAAATTAAATCTATTGCTTTCACATCTTTGCTGTTTGGCATGTTATCTACAACTGTTAATGCTCAAAAAAACGTAGATACACAGCATCTCATATGGACTCGTTACTATCTGAAACTTAAACTTAACGACAAGTACCAAATAAGACAGGAAATAGAAGAAAGGGCTTATTGGTTTCCCTGGCGGCAACACCAATTTGTTTCAAGAACCTATGCTGAAAGAAAACTGGGAAATGGTTGGAATACCGGTCTAGGATTCACCTACTTTCTACAATCACTTCCTCACGACCCTGAAATTTCCGATTACGCCAACCAGCTAGAATTGCGCCCGCAATTGGAAATGGCCTTTAAACAGTCTATTTCAAGGAAATTAATCCTGCATCATCGCTATTGGAGTGAATTTCGTTTTTTTGAACAACCAAACGGCTCATATGAATTCGGGAACAACAGAACACGTTACAGACTCGAAATTAGATATACCCCCATTCCCAAAGTAACCTTAAAAGCGTTTGACGAAATCCATATGAACATAGGGGGGAAAATCGTCCTGAATGTATTTGACCAAAACAGATACGGAGCAAGTGTTCAATATATGCCAATTGAAAATTTTGGTTTTGAATTGGGCTACTTCAATTGGTACCAGCAACGTAAATCAGGTGTGGATTTTTACAATCGACATATTATACGATTTACCCTTCACCATACAATCGACTTCAAAATATCTAAAAACCAATAATCATGTCTGAACTATTTAATGTCTTAACCATACCTTTTCTCCTGGCGATGTTTTTAGCTATAAATATGGGTGCAAGTGGAACAGCACCGGCATTTTCAGCTGCTTATGGCGCAAATGTTTTATCGAGAACGCTCATTCCGGGTCTATTTGGAATTATGGTACTTGCTGGTGCTTTGATAGCAGGTAAAGAGGTATCTTTAACACTTGGCAAAGGACTTTTAGACCAAATCTTTTTTACTCCTTTGATAACCTCTATTATTTTGGGGTCAATCGGTATATCGCTATTGATTGCCAATTTGATAGGCGTCCCACAATCAACCAGTCAGGCAACAGTACTCTCAATTTCTGGAGCAGCAAGCGCATTGGACGGTTTGAGCACTCGTAAACTGTTCTATGAAATTATCCCAAGTTGGATTATTCTGCCAATCATTTCCTTTGTCATCATGTTAGTTCTTTCAAAATGGGTTTTTCCTTTACTCAAAAACAAAGTTTTCACAGATAATTATTCACACCTAAAGCAGAACAAAGGCTTAAAAGCAGTTTTAATTCTGTCTTCGCTATATGTTGCCTTCTCAATTGGTGCAAATAATGTAGCCAATGCAGCTGCACCAATTGCCTCACTGACCGCCAATGAAATAGGACAAGACGTTATTCAAAACTTTCTGCCCATAATCATTTTGTCGGTCTTGATTGTAGCCCCTTGCTTTGCAATAGGCAGTTCACTTCTCGGACATAAAGTGACTAAAAAAACAGGGAAGGAAATTGTAATAGTTTCGCCGTTCTATGCAACCATAATTGCAATGATTACGGCAAGTTTGCTATTATTGGCATCCATAACGAAAGGTATCCCGACCTCATTGGTGCAATTGAATGGGGCAGCTTTTGTCGCTTTGAGCATCAGCAAGAAGGGATATAAACGCACATTTAGCAACCAGACCGTAAAACGATTCTTTACAGTTTGGGCAATCGCGCCGATTTTTGCGTATATCTGCACCTTTGTTTTAGTGATATTATTAAAATAAAGAAAAGCGCTTGCAAACGGTTCACAAATGTTGCCCCCTGAGGGCTCTTCCAAACCTTAAAAAGTAGATTGTCAGAGACAGAAACCCAAATATTGGCATGTACCACCAGAGAAAAACCGGATTTCCGTAGGATTGTGTTCAACACCTTTAGCGTCTTTTTCGGCCTTAATCGGAGTATGTACTTGATGTTGAGCTAAACCGATCTTGTTGAGATACCTTGTATATGTGGGATCATTTTTTTGGCTTTTGGGCTCATGGCACAAAGTCACGGTGTCCCGGATAGGATCGTCTATTGTATCTTGCAAAAGAAGCATTGAGGCACCGAATTGCTACAATATTTGCATATGCCATGTTGCCATTCTGCTCAAAATCCATCGAACGTCAATGTACCAGGACGCAAGTGTCCCAAAGGATCCGACGATTATTCCGGGTTGAAGTACTGCACTTTTAAACTGTCCATAAAACAGCTAAGCACCAACCAGGCTATTCCTCCATTACATTGGGTGGAAGGTTTTTGACCGCCCATTCTTTGTTTGGCGTTGAGCCCATTTCAAAAATCAGGACACCACCCCTCAGTATTTCCTCATGACTAAGCCATGCACGATCAAAAGCCTGTCCGTTGAGTGTGGCCGATTGAATAAAATGATTCTCGGGTGAAACTTGATTGGCTTTGATCTTCAGTTGGTTTCCATTATCGAGGTGTAACGTCGCCGATTCGAAGGAGGGCGCACCAATGATGTAATAAGGCGTGCCAGGACATACCGGATAAAAGCCCACCATCGAAAAAGCCAGCCAGGCCGACATTTGTCCAGCATCTTCATTGCCACTTAGTCCGCCAGGTCCTATTCCGTATTCTTCTAAAATGATCTGATGAATGCGCTGTTGGGTTTTCCAGGGTGCGCCAGCAAAGGCGTACATATAGGCAGTTTGATGCCCTGGTTCGTTTCCATGCCAATATTGGTCAGTCTCAAAGAGGGTGTCGAGTTTTGCGATGAAATTTTCTCTGCCACCCATCGCGTCTATGAGGCCATAGACATGGTGCGGCACATACCAGGTGTATTGATAGGGCGTGCCCTCGGTGATATATGGCGTTCGCGTTTCGTTGGGGTCAAATGGCTCATACCAGCTTCCATCTCTAAAGCGCCCACGGACATATCCGGTTTCTGCATCAAACACATTGCGCCAGTTAGAAGCCCGGCTGATTAAAAGTTTATAGTCATCTTCCTTGCCGAGCGCTTTTGCATAGGTGGCCAATACGAAATCGTCATAGGCATATTCCAGTGTCCTGGAGGTTTGTTCCTGTTGATGGAAAGAATCCGGAACACTGTCTTCCATAGGTATATAGCCATATTTCAGATATGAATCCAAGGCGCGTCTCCCTTTTCCGGCTAAATAAGATGCCCTGTCTGCATTGAATTCAAAGGCATTTTGTTTCATGTATTTCCAGGCGAGTTCCTTGTCGAAGCCTACTATTCCTTTGGCAGTGGCGTCGCCGATCATGGCAATAGCATGGTCGCCGATCATGGCCGAAGTGTAGTTGTTCCAAGCTGGAAATATGGGCAGCCATTCACCCTGCTCGGCTTTGAGCAGGAGAGACTGCACCATATCAGCAGTTTTTTCCGGTTCCAATATAGTCATCAAGGGATGCACCGCCCGGTAGGTATCCCACATAGAAAAATCTGCATAATAGTCCGTGCCTGATGCCTGATGAATGGCGCTGTCTTCTGCAAAGCCAACATACTGGCCGTCGGCATCACTAAAAACGCGTGGCAGCAGATAGGTGTGGTATAGTGCAGTGTAGAATTTTATCGATTGCTCGGGGCTGCCGCCACTTACTTCTATTTTATTTATTGCTTTTTCCCAGGCCATGCGCGATTTCTCTGTGGTCAGGGCTATATCCCATCCGGGGATTTCTGTTTGCAGATTTGCCAAAGCGCCATCGAATCCGGTGAAAGAGGTACCCACCTTTACGACAAGTTCATTGCTGTAATCAAATCCTACAAAAGCGCCAACAGCACTGGAATCGCCTGTGGCTTCCGTATTTTCATAAACAACTTTATCATCTTCCCATGTGCCATACACCGTCATCGGCTTGGAGAACTGGATGACAAAGTATCCTTTGAACCCGGCATACCCGCCCCAACCCTGGTAGATACGGTGAGCCGGGTTGTAGCCATATACTATATTGTGCTCCGGATCTATTTTTACATAACCCTGTCCCTCATCACTGTTGGGTTCTATCACGATGTAGGGTCTTTTGTTATAGCTATTATAGTTGAATTTCATGATGGAAGCGCGTGAGCTGGCGCTTATTTCCGCGTGGATATCATATGTGTTGAGGTTTACCGAATAGTAAAATGGTCGGGCTGTTTCTTCTTCACGATAGAAAGCGGAAGCCCGCCCGATGGCATCTGTGATGAGCTTGCCGGCGATAGGCATGATGGTGACACTGCCATAGTCTTGTGTACAGGAGCCGGACATCCAATGCGTGCCACGAAATCCCTGGATTTGTGAATCCTCATAATAGTAGGGGGGAAGGCATTTCTTTTCTGACGCCTGAGTTTGAGGCGTCCACTGGGTCATGCCATGAGGCACACCTACGGCAGGATAGTTTTGTCCTCTGAGTTCCGAGCCGCTCACACTGTGCTGAAGTGCGCTTGGTGTCGTAGCCACACCGGTGCCAATCAAGGGATCTATAAGTTCAATATTATTAGAAATGTCGAAGTTAGCTGACTCCGGCGGACGGCAGCTTTGCCCCAAAGCGCCGCAAAAAACCATAATTATGAAAATGTAAAAGCGTGAAAAGTACATATATCGTATGTTAAAAATCAAAAATATTCCTGACCTTATGCCTATAGTAGTTGGGGCAAATTACATAGAAATTTTAATATTTCATGCCTTTGCCACAGCTTTCGAATGTCCGGCAAAGTTGGATATCATAAACTGATATTAAAGGAACTGCCAGGTTTTACCTCAAACGACTTGATGCTGGTATATTTACTGCCTTTGGCCTGTTCTGACCGATACACTACTTTATAACTGCCCGGCTGTATGGCTACGGTGTTTCTGATCTGGGTTTGATCCAGGTTGTGAATCCATCGCTGGCTGCCATCATCCATGATCTGGTAAATGCTGCCAATACCCCGGGAGCTGGTCAGAAAATTAACTACCCCGGGTTGTTCAGGTTTTACTTCCGATGTTTTGCTTTGCGCGATGGTCACATTTTTATATATCCTGCGTGGCAGGGTAGTAAGTTCCACATCGTATGTACCCACCAATAGCGGAGCCTTTCCCGGAAGGGCAATGGTAGTCAATAGCCCGGAGCTGCCCGAAGGTCTCACCAGAGCCAGCACCCCGTCTTTGTATTCTGTATGGCCGGGCTGCAACACGGAGAGCATCCCTTGGGGCGCTTTCACCTTCAACACATTGTGCTTACCGGCAACTATCGATATGTTATTTTGCCTCACCTGGGGAATGGTATTGACGATGATATCGTAAGAAAGAACCGGATCTATCTCTACGGAATCGGGCCTGCCGACCTCATCGCGATAGTGGACAAATTCGAAAGCGGCATTTTGCGTGAAATGGTTGATGAAGGAGACGTTGACATTGGTTTCCGTTGGCCGGTCATGGGCATCAAGCAACTCAACAGAAACGGTGGTTTTGCCGAGGCTTTGATACAAGGCATTGTTGAGCGCCTGGCGAAATGCACTGATATCGGCCGCATCATAAAACGAGCCCATGCAACCAAATTGATTTTCAAATTCTTTGTCCATGCCTATACCAATAATAAAGGGTTTGAGAAATACACCTTTGCGCTGCAATGCCAGCGAAACAGCACAAGGGTCGCCATCGCAAGACTCTATGCCATCGGTGATCATGATGATGATGTTTCGGGTGTGGCCGTTTGAAGGGAAATCGTTAGCAGCCTGTTCGAGGGCATAGGCTATGGGCGTAGTGCCTTTTGGCCCGAGGGTTTTTAATGCATTGATTATGCGGTCGTGATTGTTGGGGGCAAAGGGCGCTTCGAGCCTCGTGTCATCGCATCGCCTAAGCCTTTGGTCATACTGGTGGCCATAGATACGCAGTGCCAGCTCCAGGTTTTGATTGGTGCGGAGCGAATCCACAAAATCTGACAGCAATTTTTTGGCTACGGAGATACGATAGGTGTTTTCCCATTTGGCCAGCATCGATCCTGAGCCATCGAGCAGGAATAAAATACGCGTCTTTTCAGGAAGTTTTTGTTGAGGGGTCTGTGCATGGCTCATCAGCACCATCAAAAACAGGGCAATATGCAGTAATATGATTTTCATTGGCCATTAGCTAAAAGATGTGGTGCCCGGGGCAGGCAAGTGACTTGCGCCCGTAGTGCCTACTGGTTCAAAATCTGAGCGCTATGGTCTTTGGTTTTTACCTTTTCGATAATTTTCTCAATTACACCGGCTTCATCGATGAGAAAGGTGACGCGTGCGGTGCCCATATATTTTGCCATACATCGATTTTTCGACCCAGGTGCCATATTTTCCATGTATATCCAGTTCGGTATCGGCCAACAGGATAAATGGCAACTCGTATTTTTCGATAAATTTCTGATGCGACTTTTCATCATCTTTGCTTACGCCAATTACTTCGTATCCTGCCTTTTTGAGTGCCTGGTGGTTGTCTTTCAGGTTGCAGGCTTCGGCGGTGCAGCCGGGGGTATTGTCTTTGGGGTAAAAATAGAGCACTACCTTTTTGCCTTTATAATCCGATAGCTTTACCAGGTTTCCATTTTGATCTTTTACTTGAAATTCCGGTGCTTTGTCTCCTGCTTTTAAACTCATGGCTTCAATTGATTTGGGTGGTATATACGATTTCGTTGTTGACATTGTCGAGGACTTTCAATCTTACTTTTCCTTTGAACGGTTTCGACTTGTCCAGCTTCTCTGCCCACACAAAATTGTTTTTGGGGTCGTGGTTCATCAATATCCATTCACCATCTATCCACAATTCATAAGATTTGATCCCCGAATGCTTATCGCTGATATAGCCACTGAATGAATCGCTGTTTTGACTGACAATTTTAAAAACCGGTGGAATGGTATCCGTCAAAAGGGTGAATTTGCCCAGTTGATTGGTATAAAGCTCAAATCGTTCACCCGACCATCGCCCACCTTCGTAGCTGAAGTTTTTAAGGTCGCTGGTGAAGTAGGCTGCGACCTTGTCGCGTGCAGCATAGCTAAGCTGTGGCTTAAAGCTGATCCTGATGTTTTTTTTGAGTGGGTACACCGCATCGCTTATTTCAAAAAACTCCCGGTCATTGGCCAGCTCATCCATGTAGTCGGTTTTGAGAAACAAGGTGTCGAAGAGGGAGTTCTTATAAAAATGCAGATCAAATTCCTTTTTATAATATTTAAAATCTGCTCCTGAAGGTACGGTCATTTCCAGCTTCGGATATATCATCTCACCACATAGCTCTATGGAGTCTGGCAATCCTATGCGCAAATCCCACAGATAGACCGAGTAGTCATTTACATAATAACTAGACGATAGCTCGTAGGTCATTCTATTGGCATATACATGGGCGAAATAGCCATTATGTTCTGCTTTTTTGCCCATAAACACCAGCGTGTTGTTGTTGACCTGTTGCCTTATCGGCTTAAAATTCACATCGTTTTTAATGGCCGTTACTCTTGGTCTGGAACCTTTGAGTTTGAATTTTACAGTACTCTCGTTGCCATGAACATCGCTCAATACAATATCGACATGGTGCAGCAGCGTATCTCTGATGGATAAAATGCCCTTTTTTCCGTCCGTGGTGTAAAAGTCCAGTTCGTTGCCGTCATCGATGTACAATTTTTGAAAATTAGAGCTTCCTTGTGTTTGTACACCATAATCGCGATAGCACAATACCTGCCTGGTGATGTCGAAAGGCACTTTATCGATTACTATCTGAATGACTTCTCTTTCGTCGAGGCTAAGCGAAAGATTAGGTATGCCATTTCTGTTGGGCACACCATTGAGCTGGTCATAGCCCATTAGCGATATGCCTATCTCTCCATATACTTCTATGGTTTTTGCTATCGAATATTCATTTTTCAGGCGAGAGGGCGTGAATTCAAAATACCCAAATTGATGCTCGACTCTCGACGAATTGTTCATTGTTTTGAGGGCGATTTTTTGTACGGTGGGGCTGATGTCGTCTTTTATTTCGTTGAACCCGAGCTTGAGCGGATTGATGGGAACTTGCTGGGCATTACGAATTTCGAAATGCAGGTGTGGCCCGGATGAGCTGCCCGAATTGCCCGATATGGCAACAACATCGCCCTTTTTTACCCTGAACATGTGCTGTTCGGGATTGAGATCTACACTAAAACTTTTTTTTTGATATTGGTTTTTGAGTACATATTCGGCTATTGCGCCTTCAAATTTCAGCAGGTGCCCATACACGGTAGTGGTGCCATATTGCGGATGGGCGATATACAAGGCATTGCCATAGCCACCCCCATCTACCTTGATGCGACTCACGTAGCCGTCTGCCGCTGCCAGCACGGCCAACCCCGATGCTCCACCAGTTTTTATATCCATGCCGGCATGAAAGTGCGACCCTCGCATTTCGCCCATGGTTCCGGCTAGATAGTTTTGCTGTCCCGGCCTTATCGGAAACAAGTAGGGATTTTCCTGGGCTACAGCCAGCACATTCAAAAAGAACAATACAAAAAGTAGCGCTTTACTTAATCTCAACTTCCAATAATTTTTTGTCCTCGATAAAAGCTTCCAATTTGTTGCCTATGGCTACAGGGCCCACACCTTTGGGAGTACCGGTAAAAATAATGTCCCCTTTTTTGAGAAGAATGAAGCGGGAGATATAAGCTATGATCTCGTTAAAGTTGAACAGCATCATGGAGGTATTGCCCATTTGCTTCTGTTCTCCATCTATTTTTAGCGAAAAAGATAAATTGCTGATGTCGCCAAGAGAAGCTTTGTCTATAAATTTTGATACCGGAGCTGATCCGTTGAATCCTTTTGACAAATCCCAGGGGAGGCCTTTTGCTTTTGCCTTGTCCTGAAGGTCGCGAGCGGTAAAGTCGATTCCTATGCCAATGGCATCGAAATAGTTGTGTGCAAAGGCCGGGTCAATATATTTTCCGTTTTTGCATATACGCAAAATGATCTCGACCTCATAGTGGATATTGTTTGAGAAATCAGGGTAATAAAAGGGGGCATTGTTTTGAAGCAGGGCCGTTTCAGGTTTGGTGAATATCACCGGCTCTTCCGGGCGTTCGCTGTTCAGTTCCGCGATGTGATCGACGTAATTTCGGCCTATGGCTAATATCTTCATTTGATTCGTTTTGGGTCGAAATTATAAAGCCTGCAGGTACTTATAAAGGGAAAGGCGGAAATTTTTACAATTTAATTTAGATGCTGGATATTTTGCAAATCACACGATTCGTCTTCGATGAAGTTTGGAATGGTGAGCTCAAAGGAGGTGCCTATGCCTGGTGCTGATGTCACTTTGATATTGCCGTTTAGTTTCTCTACTGCTTCTTTCACAATGTACAAGCCAAGCCCCGATCCGACCAATGTTTCGCTGGCACGGTAAAACATTTCAAAAATATGGTCGATGTGCTCCGGATGAATACCGATGCCATTGTCGGCAAAGAGGATGGTGGCCTTGGTTGGCGTAATGTCGGCGGTGATGTGCAGATACCTTTCCGCTTTTTCCGAATCAGAAAACCTGATGGCATTGGAAATGAGGTTATTGAAAATGAATGTAAGTCTGCGCCGGTCAGTGAACAGTGCAGCGCCTCCAATGCACACTTTGGTGTCCAGGTTTTTTTCCTCCTGCAGGTATCGTGTACTTTCCATGAGTTCCGAAAGTAAGGCCTTCAAATCTACCTCTGTCGCTTCTATTTTCGACCGGCTATTGCGGGAATAATCCAGGATATCGAGTATAAACGAATCCAGTTTGTTCATACTTTTTCCGATCAGGTCGAGGCATTGCACAATATCTTCTTTGTGCTGCTCCTGTTTGGCGATATAGATCAGTCCTTTGGCAGAAGAAATAGGTGCTTTGAGGTCGTGGGAAACCCTGTAAACAAAGTTGTCGAGCTCTTCATTGGCTTTTTTTAGCTCTTTATTGTGGTTTTGGATTTCCTGTTCTGCCTGTTTGCGCAGGGTCACGTCCCTTCTCACACCGCAACTGCCGCGCACTCTGCCTTGATCGTCGTATAGCACCACATAGTTGCCTTCTATCCACATAAATTCGCCATCAGCACGGGGTTCGTGATTTTCAAAAGTTGCCGTGCCCTGCTCCAGCAGTGAGCGGGTAAATTGCCGTCCAAAGTCTTCGTCCCATGCAAAAAATATCTCAGGGGTGAGTTTGTCCAAATCACCAAATTTTGCTCCGTAATGCTCGTACATTGCTTTGTTTACTTTGGTGATGTACATCTTGGTGTACACCATTTCCAAGGCATGTTCTTTGTCCACATGGTCGTTCCAGTAGATCGGCTCATCGAGTTTCATAATGAAAAAGGCATCTGCCGATCTGGAAAAAACATGTCGAGTTCTTCTTCATTTTCCTGCAGCTTCCGCTCAGCTTCTTTGCGTGAGGTAATGTCGCGTGCAGCGGTTACCCTCAGTGTGCTGTTTTTGGGATTGATGAGCCGCGACTCTACCTCTGCGTAAAAGACGCTACCGTCGAGGCGTTTGGCTTTCACTTCGTAGGGGCTTATTTTTTGGTTTTTTATCGCTTCGTACACAATGGGCTGGTAGTCGGGCAATATCACCTTGTGAATGATGTTTTGTCCGATCAGCTCTTTTCGTTCATATCCTATCAGGTCTGCAAAAGATTCGTTTACATCTATCAATACCCCGTTGTCGTGAATAAAAATACCTTCAAAGGTGAGGTTTGAAAGCAATTTGTATCGTTCCTGACTTTCTTTGAGGCGGTTTTCGGCCAGTTTTCTTTCGGTAATGTCCCGAATGGCCGTTACCCTCAGCACCTGGTTGTTTAAGATAATCTGGCGCGACTCTATCTCTGTATGCAGTATGGTACCGTCTTTTCTTTTCGCGAGGACTTCATACGGTGGCGTGGCCACATTTTTCAGTGCGCTGATCACCTGATCCCGGTATTGTGGCAACACACACAGGTCAATGATATTTACGCCTAT
Source organism: Cyclobacteriaceae bacterium (assembly GCA_012033595.1). GTDB lineage: Bacteria > Bacteroidota > Bacteroidia > Cytophagales > Cyclobacteriaceae > JAAUQL01. Next base: position 24,815 of record JAAUQL010000034.1, read on the forward strand.
CAGTTCATCCTGCCTGTAACCCATCATGCGCTCAAAGGCCGGGTTGATCTCTATGATAATGCCTGCTACATGTATGATCACCCCCTCAAACGTCAGGTTAAATATGGTCTTGTATTTTTGTTCTACACTGTACAGGCTGTTAGTAGCACAACACAGCTCATTAGTTGGTTCAATTGCCACAGGCAGCAACACTACTTTGCCGCTAATGATCCTGTCTTTCCCGCTGGTAGATTCGTCGAATAGGCTTATATGAATTAATTCAGTCTGGAGAACCGACACCTGCAAATTGTCGCTAAACGCTACTTCGGGCAATTCTGGGCCTATGGATTTGAGTGCGGCGAAAAATCTTTCCGGATGCTGAAAGGGGATGGTGTCGCTGATATTTTTACCTGCGCAGCCTCCTGCTTTCATTCCAAAACAATTGTCAAAGGCGGTATTGGTAAAGCAAATTTTTCCGGAGTCGTCTATGAGGAATACCGGGTCAATTTGGCTTTCTATCAATTTGTAAAATCCCATCGAATAAATAATAATTGCTAAATTAAGGTTTTATGCCTATTGTGACACTTATTATTTTGCCTTGTTTAGCACGCCGGTCAGGTGTCTTCCCTTATTGGCAAATGTATGGTAAATTCCGATCCTTCACCCAGCTTGCTTACAAATGAGATGCGGCCATCAAGGGCCGTGGTAAGACGATTGACAATATACAGACCCAGACCGTTGGATGTCTCGCCGTCGGTAGGTATGCTCGAAGTTTTGCCAAATTTCATGAATAAATTTTTGTGCTCTTCTTCCGCCACCCCGGTGCCCTGATCCTTTACGGTAATGATTAATTCTGCTCCCTTATTTATTTTAATCAGGATATCAGAACCTTTGTAGGAGTATTTGATCGCGTTGCTCAGTAAATTTTCGACAATCCGCTGTAAGATTTTTTTGTCAGTAGTAATGATTTGGGCATCATCATCAAATTGCAGCAAAATACCAATGCTCTTTTCTTCGGCCACTTTTCTGAAAAAGAATAAAATATCCTCTACAAAATTTTTGAAGTCAAAAGTTTCAGCGTGTACCTCCAGGCTGCCAGAGTCAATCCTGTTAATTTCCAACAGTTCATTTACCAGCATATTGGCTTCTTTCACGGTTTTTTCAACGATTTCCACAATGTGGTCATGCTCGGGCCCCAGTTTGTTTTCCAGTTTCAAAATATTTATCAGGCCGCTTATCTTGTTTAGTGGCGATCTGATATCGTGGGCAACCATACCGAGCAAGGCGTCTTTTTCTTTGTTGATATTGTCCAGATTCTTGTTTACGGTTTCAAGATGGTTTTTTTGCGTTTGCACTTCCGTATTCAGGACGGTCAGTTCCAGATAATTACGCGTCTTGATAAAGTTAGACCTCAGAATGAGGAAAAGTATGATTACGACCATCAGAATCGAGAACAAAAGGCCATAAAAAATCAATTTTCGTTGTTCTGCGTCAGCAGTCAATTTGCTCAATTCATTCTGAATATGCTCATAAGTGCGCGCTTCTTCCACCAGGTTATTGGCACCGATGGTCTTGTCGTAGATATCTGGCGGCAAACTCGCGATCAGGCTGTCATAGACGGATTCGAATGCTTCAAACTGTTGCCTGGTTTCCTTTATTTTGTTGAGCTCAAGCAAAGACCTGGCGATGATATTGTTTGATCTCTGCAAAATGTACAGTGAAGCGATTTCAGCAGACTCAGCCATTGCTTTTTTGCCATACGCTACAGCACTGGCATATTCCATTTTTTTATGATAAAGCTCCGCTACCAGTAGGGCTGTGTTGGCTTTTTCCCACTTCAAGTCAAGCGAATCTGCTAAGTGTCGTGCGTTGGAAAGATGGATTTGGGCCTCGTTAAATTTGTTTTCCTTCAGGAAGGTTTGACCTAAAAGGGAAGTGGCGTGCAATACCGCACGTTTATTTCCAAGTGTCGTACCCTCGCCGGCGGCAAGGCTGAGATAATAGGCAGAAGAGTCGAGTTGGTTGAGCTCAAAAAGATCCTGCCCAAATTGATGCCTACCCACACCATTCCGCTACGCTGCACGTTCTTTTTGTGCAAGTCATTTGCAGAGGTCAAAAAATTCAATGCCTTTTGATAGTCTTTCATATTGAGATAGGCAAGTCCAAGGTTGCCATATGCATCGCTGAGCAAATCCAAATCTTTATGGGCCTTGGCCTGTATGACCAATGGCTCAAAAATTTCGATAGCCTGCTCATATTTGCTCTGATTGATATAAATAAGCCCCAATACTTGCGAGGCCATAGAGGTGTCTAATGGCTGTGCAGTAGTTTTGGCCGTATTTAAGCTTTCGTGGCAATATGCTATGCCCTGGTCATAATCACCTTTAGTATAGCTTGCAAAACCAAGATTGGCCAGCGCCAGCATTTCGCCCGCAGGATAGTTGATTTCCCTGCTTTGTTGGAGGGCTTCATTGGCAAAGAATATAATAGAATCTGCATCATGATCCTGATGATATTTTGCCTTCAGATTTAATAAGTCAATAGCTGTCTGGTCCTGGGCAAAGCCCTGAAAAACACAGAGAATAATGGCAAGTAAAGGATATACTATCCTAATCATCTAAAAAAATTAAGTTTCCAAATAGCGAATAGTCCTGCTCAATTAGTCGCTGTGCATGGAAGAAAGGGTGCATAAAAATATGCATTATATAATAGGTATTTTTCGTATTTCGATCTGTGGCAATTTTATTGCGACCAAACCCGTATTTTTTTCAACTAAAATTTAAAGTGTTTATGGCATGAATGCATCAAGGAACACGCTGATTAGATTATGCATTGATTGTGAGCGACTTTTAGCAGGGAATACTTTTTTTCAAAATCCCGGTTCCTAACGGCTCATCAACAATATCAGGGGAGGCGATTATTATGCTAAGATTAAAGCCTAATTTGCGCTGAAATTAAAATGTGAACGTGTGCAGTACGTTTTTGCTATTAAATCATGACTTACAGTTCCATTTTTATAAAAAAATAAAAATTATGCAAAAAGAATTCCAGTTTCAGGCCGACCCGGAAGTAGCAGCAACCCCCTCGTTGCTCCGCGTGGTAGTGGCTAAAAAGTATGGATTCGATATATCGGAGCTGCGGCATGTGGAAATTGTGAAAAGGTCGATCGATGCCCGCAAAAAGCCGGTCAAGGTAAATCTGCAGGTTATGGTTTATCTCAATGAAGAAATGGAGGCTTTTTCTCCTGCACTGCCAGATTATCCGGATGTTTCCGGTCAGGAGCAGGTTCTGATCGTCGGAGCCGGGCCGGCAGGACTTTTTGCCGCATTGCAATGCATCGCAATGGGCAAGCGGCCATTGATTGTAGAGCGCGGCAAAGATGTACAAGCGCGTAGGCGCGATCTCAGGGCCATCAACATAGACCATGTGGTCAACGAAGATTCCAATTATTGTTTTGGTGAAGGCGGGGCGGGCACCTACTCCGACGGCAAGCTCTATACACGATCTAAAAAACGTGGCGATGTGCAGGAAATACTTCATTTGCTGGTGGGCTTTGGCGCTAGCAGGGACATCCTCATTGAAGCCCACCCACATATAGGCACCAACAAATTGCCGGCGATCATTGAATCTATGCGGCATTTTATCATCAGCCATGGTGGTCTGGTGTTGTTCAATACCAGGGTCACCGACCTGATCATTCGATCCGGCAAGATAGCAGGCATCACTACCCTTGATGGAAATGTTATCGAAGCGACCAGGGTGATTCTCGCCACTGGTCATTCGGCACGAGACATTTTCCTGATGCTTCACAGGCAGGGGGTGACCATCGAAGCCAAGCCCTTTGCGATGGGTGTGCGTGTGGAGCATCCGCAAGCGCTCATTGACTCTGTACAGTACCATTGCGATGTACGAGGACCCTATCTTCCACCTGCACCGTACAGCATAGTGCGGCAGGTGGATGGACGCGGGGTTTATTCGTTTTGCATGTGCCCCGGCGGTATTATAGCTCCTTGTGCTACCAGCCCCGGCGAGGTAGTTACCAATGGTTGGTCGCCCTCCAAACGCGATCAACCCACGGCCAATTCTGGCATAGTGGTAGAGTTGAAAATGGGCGATTTCTCTGCGTTTGATCATCAAGGGCCATTGGCCGCCATGTTTTTTCAGCAATCCATAGAGCAAAGGGCATGGCTGGAAGGCGGTAAATCGCAAAAGGTGCCCGCTCAGCGTCTTGCTGATTTTGTTCATGGCAAACACTCCAGGGATATTCCGCAGACCTCCTATAAGCCGGGGGTCACTTCTGTGGAATTGGGCTCAGTATTCCCCCAATTTATTCATCAAAGCCTACGGCAAGGCTTTAAGCAATTTGGCAAAACCATGAAAGGCTATCTGAGCAATAACGCGGTGGTGCATGCACCGGAATCGCGTACCTCCTCGCCGGTGCGGATACCTCGCGACCCCGAATCGCTTGAGCATATCGGCATCAAAGGATTGTACCCTGCCGGTGAAGGCGCCGGCTATGCAGGTGGAATAATATCTGCGGCTATTGATGGCATGAATAGCGCCCGCAAATGCGTGGGCACCATGTGAGCCCAAACAAGGTAATGCACATGCCGGTTCACCTCAACTATTTTTTCTTGCGTCGCCTGATATCGCCTAATTTTTCTTCGACATCACGGGCATAGTCAAATAATTTGGGGATGCCCACTTTTTGTGAAGAATATATGCCGGAATGGCCACTGAAGTAATATGCCACAAAACAGGCAATAGCATAGTAAAGAATATTGTCGGAGCCAAAAAGCTCTATGCCCATAATGGTGCAAGCCAATGGGGTATTGGTAGCGGCTGCAAAAACGGCAATAAAGCCCAGCCCGGCAAATAAATCCAGTGGTGCATTCATCAATTCGCCCAGGGCATTGCCCAGGGTAGCACCCACGAAGAATAGTGGGGTTACTTCGCCGCCTTTAAAGCCCGTACCCAGGGTGATGGCCGTTAAGCCAAGTTTTTGCAACCAGCTAAATGCATTGGCACCTTGCTGCCCGAAAGCAGAAAGAATAGAGACGCCTCCTTCGCGGCTGGCATATACACCCAATCCGTTGTAATCGAAATTGCCGTAAAGGTAGGTAACTATCAGCACCAGTACGCCTCCGACTACCGGTATCAGATACGGATTGTGGATATATTTTTTTGACAGATCTTTGATGCGATGGGTCATTTCCCCAAACAGATAGGCGGCCAGACCAAAACCAATACAGGCAACAATGATTTTTCCCATCAGTATGGGGTCAACCTTGATGTGGGAATCGAAAATAGTGACTTTTTCTTCAAATAAAATAGAATAGGCGGTATGTCCCGAGCCCATTACGGAGGTGGTAAGATCGGCCAGGATACTTGCCAACAGGGCCGGAACTATAGCATCGTACTGAATGCGGCCAATTGCCAATACTTCCAGTGCAAAAATAGCCCCTGTCAGTGGCGTGCCAAATACAGCTCCGAAACCGGCTGCCACACCGGAGATGAGCAGGATGCGCATTTCACGTTCATTGAGTTTTAATAATTTCCCCCAAAGTGCCGATATACTTCCGCCTATTTGCACTGCAGTGCCCTCGCGACCTGCAGAACCTCCAAACAAATGCGTGAGCAGGGTGCCCAAAAATACAAGTGGAGCCATCTTTCCGGGTACGCCTCCGCCAGGAGCATGTATTTCGTCCATGATCAGGTTGTTCCCTTTTTCAGCATCCTGGCTAAAAGTCCGGTACATCCATACGATTACCACACCCACTATTGGCAAGAAAAATAGCAGCCAGGGATGGGCAATGCGATATTGGGTGACAAAATTGAGTGATTTGATAAACAATGCGATGGCGGCTCCTACCACCGCTGACAGCGGAATCAGGATCAGAATCCATTTGCCGAGGTAGGGAATTTCTTTGATGGCGGTTTTATGCATTGAGGCAACTCATTGTTAAAATAACTGTCGCGAAAGACCGGGGGGCAGGCTGGCAACATTTTGAACAATTTTTTTCATTGAAATATCTGCGATCATATCGGTAGAGCAAGCGGGTCATTATTCTAATGGATCGGAATCAACCACAACACTGCTATCCGTCCGTCACAAAACAGCATCAAATGTAACCCTTATTTCCATAAAAGCCGAAAACCCATTTTTTGACCATATCGACAGGAATAATGGTGAAAGCCACGGCAATAATAATGAGCCACTCTGTGAGCAACAAGGGTTTGGATCGCAGTATTTCATCGCCTACATAAGTAATGATCACCTGAATAATGATGATGAGTGCCATTACCCGCAAAAACCCCGGGTTTTTCCGAATATTCTCCAGAAGGTTAAATTTTTCGGTACGGGCGTTAAATCCATTGAACAGGATCATTAGTATAAACAAATTGAAAAATGCGGCCATGAATACTTCGATATCGAACGCACCATTCCGAATAAAAAAATCTTTGAAAGCGGGAACAGTGAGAAACAACAGCGACACCACAGAAATATAAATGCCGCCAGTAAGCACCGAGGCGATCATATAGGGGGATAATATGTTGGCATCGCGCTTAATGGGCGGTTCTTCCATATAGCGGCTTATGGCTGGCTCGCCGCCAAATGCAATGGCTGCCAGCGAATCCATAATAATGTTGATCCATAATAATTGGATGATCGTGAGCGGAAATTCCACACCAAAAAATGGTGCAAGCAGGGCGGTGAGCACGGCGGCGAGATTGACCGTGAGCTGAAATATTATAAACTTGCGTATGGATTTGAAAATGCTCCTGCCATATCTGATGGCATTGTTGATAGACGAAAAGTTGTCGTCGAGAATGACAATATCGCTTGATTCTTTGGCCACTTCCGATCCATTGCCCATGGCAAAGCCCACATCGGCCATTTTTAGCGCGGGGGCGTCGTTGACGCCATCACCCGTCATACCCACCACAAGACCCTGAGACTGTGCGATACGCACCATCCTGCTTTTGTCGGTGGGCAAAGCACGGGCTACCACGCGTAGCCGCGGGAGCAATTCTACCAGTTGATCGTCGTCCATGGCATTCATTTCAGCGGACGAGAGTACAATATCTTCGGCATTTTTCAGCAGACCCATTTCTTTGGCCAGGGCTATGGCTGTTCCTTTCCTGTCGCCGGTAATCATTACCACATTTATACCGGCGCGAAAATCATTGGCTATGGCATCTGCTGATTCTTCTCTGATTTCATCAGAAATGCCGAGCGCACCGATCAATGTCAAATTTTTGGGGATCGATTTCTCCTTATCAATGCCTTCCGATCCATATGCCAGAGTGAGCAGGCGAATGCCCTTTTCGGCCAGACCATCTGCTGACTCCATTATTTTTTCTTCCTGATTTTTGTTCAGAGGCTGGCGTTGGCCGGTTTCATCGATAAAGTGCGTGCAATTTTGCATCACTATTTCAGTAGCACCTTTTACCAGGGTAATGACAGGTTCTTCAAATACTGCCTTGAATTGATCGTCGCCTTCCACTTCCGTGGCAGAAAATTTCCTTGAGCTGTCGAACCGGATGACGTTGCGATGCACAGACCGGCTATGAAAATAGCTGCGTTTTTCGGGCGATATAAATTTGACTATCGCTCTTTCGGAGCTATTGCCGCCTATGGGTTCTCCATTGGGATTTAACACACTAAAAGTATTCTCCAGAATGGCCAATCTTACCATCTCCTGGAGTTTTTCCGGAATGGCATCATAGCCCATATAGCTTTGACCATTTCCCGAAAGGAGGTATCGCGGTTCGAGACTGCCTTTGGTGAGGGTTCCCGTCTTGTCCGAAAACAATATATTGATACTTCCCGAAGTCTCGATTCCCAGCAGTTTACGCACCAAAACTTTCTCTGCCAGCATTTTCCGCATGTTTAGGCTCAGTACAATGGCGATCATCATGGGCAGACCTTCGGGTACGGCAGCCACTACTATAATGATGGCCAGCACGATGGCATTCAGCAGGTCTTGCACCAATACACGCCAGTCCTGGAGATAGGTCAGGATCAGGTTTAAGTCAAAATCCTGGGCAATCACCACTCTGTTGAACATGAAAGAAATACCTATGATTGTAGCTGCGATGTAGCCAAATTTGCTGATGAGTGTAGCCAGATCGGCCAGTTTTACCTGCAGGGGCGAAAGCCTTTCGCTTTTAATGTTCAGCTCACGGTTCAGCTGCCCAAAAATAGTGTTTTCACCAACTTGCTCTACTACGGCTACCGCCTCTCCTTCGTCCACCACCGAACCGCGAAATACCATGCGGCTATTGCTAAAGGGGCTATCGTCGTTTTTTCGTGGCTCTGTCGCCGGACTTTTCCTTATACTTTCAGGCTCGCCATTGAGCAATGCCTGGTTTACATGAAGCTCGCCATCAATGATCCGGGCGTCGGCAGGTACTTTATCGCCAGATTGAAGCAACAAAAAATCGCCCCTGACCAAATCGCCAATGTTTACTTTGGTAATGTTGCCATTGCGAAATACATTGCATAGTATCCGTGATGCTTCTTGCTGTAGGTTGCGAAATGATGCTTCGTTTTTATATTCCGACAAGGTAGAAACCAATACCGCCAAAACTACAGCCAGACTGATGGCCAGGGCCTCGTACCATTCGGTCATGCCAAAAAATGACAGCACCAACACCAGCCCCAGCGCAACACACAAAATGATAATGATAGGGTCTTTAAAATTACCCACCAACTTAGACCATAAACTTTCCTGATTGGCCATTTCCAATTCGTTGCTTCCATACTTTGCCCTGTACAGTTGCACTTCAGCATTAGTTAGCCCTGTATGTGTATATTTCATTTAAACTAAGAAAATTGGTGCAGTAAAATTATACAATTATTCCAATCCATAACGATTGATCAATTTTAATATTCAATTTGATTATTTTAATAATAATCATAAACAAAAGCCCGGCTTGTCCGATTTTTTCGAACGTCCATTGTACAAATTCGAACAATTATTTTTCTAAATGTTTTACATTTCATCCGCAAAATGCCTGATTTACAACCACCTATGGCGACTGGCATGGAATTGAAGCTGGCAACACACCAAACGAAAATCATGAAAATACAACTGAAAGCCAATGAGCTGGTAGTGAAGGCCGGTAATAGCAGGTTGCTGAATGCCAGGGCCGTAGATGGAAAATTGATCGTGACCAATCAGGGGCTTTACTTTGTAGCCAAAGCACAAGTTGACCAACACTACAACATGAATGTGAGCCCGGAAGAGATCAGTGAATTGATTCCCTTCAATACCTGGAGCATTATTCCGAATGGACTCAGCCTGGTGAAAAAATCCGGAGAACGACTGCGATTTAAGGTGAAAAACCGAAGGAGTTGGGAAACACTCATCAACAAAATGTATTGATTACAATTCTTGACTGGAAAATCTTCAATGCAGGGGTCGGATACGCATTATCCTTTACGATGCCCTTAGCTCGACCGGCTCCTAAGCGCTACCGCTAACCTGAACCATACGTTTTTCGGCCTTCATCGCTGCCTTTGATCAATTTCCTGACTTCTATATTTCCGGTGTGTTTGCATTGCGATTATGCCCGGACTGCTTGCTGGTTTTATCATGAATGGCAAGGGTAGCTGGTGATTAGCGATGAAGGAGGAGCAGGTTGAAACCCGGTGCAGCGTGTATCACAAAAGCAGGCAATGAGGCATTGGATCATTTTTAAGGCTTGGAAGAAGCTGAAAAACCAATGATATCGACTATTTTTGACCTTATCATTTTTGTTCTGCTATGCCAACTGTAAAATTTGAACATACCCCGGCGCATACCGTTCGCCCCGGACTGACACGCAAACTCATCTATGCTCAAAACTTAATGACAGCCATTCTTGATTTTACTGATGGCCCCTGGCTCGAAAGAGAAGCGCCTCATGCTCATGCTCATGAGCAAACGTCGTATGTGGCCAAGGGGGAAATCATTTTTTATTGCGAAGGAGAGGAGGATGCTCATTTGAAAGAAGGCGACATGTTTGTGGTGCCATCAGGCAAGCTGCATACCATCAGATTACTGAGCAATGAAGCGCGCCTGGTAGATAGTTTCACCCCTTTACGAAATGATTTTTTATAGTAAACAAGCAAGATCATGATCAAGCGGTTTTTAATGTGTTTGCCCTGGGTAATTGTGGCATGTATGTCTTGCGATGCTCCTCAGAAAAGCCCAATCAACAAGCCCAATATAGTTTTTATCCTGGCCGATGATTTGGGGTGGGCAGATTTGCCGATCTATGGCAATACCTTCAACGAAGCTCCCAATATCACCAAACTGGCCGATGAGGGCATGCGATTTGACAATGCGTATGCCGCATCTCCGGTTTGCTCACCGACCAGGGCGAGCATCCAGTCCGGACAGTATCCCGCCACAGTGGGGATCACCGATTTTATTACCGGCCACTGGCGACCATACGAAGAAGTGATCGTGCCCACAAACAGCACCCAATATTTACCATTGGAAAACATCATTTTTGCCGAAAGGCTCAAAGAAGCCGGGTATGCAACCGGATATGTTGGCAAATGGCACCTGGGGGGTGGAGAATTTAACCCCACCCGCCAGGGATACGATGAGCAGGCGGTCTATAATGGAGGCTCGTATTTCGAGTTTGGAAATAGAATGAGTCCCCCGCAGCAATTTGCGGATAGCGTGGTGCTTTCTGAAGCATTGACCGATTTGGGTCTTGACTTTATAGAAAAAAACAAGAAAAAACCATTCTTGCTTTTTTTGTCGCATTACGATGTGCATGTTCAACTCGATGCTCAGCAGGAGCTCATCGATAAATATATGAACAAGCCCAAGGCAGATGGATATCCTTCGAATGCCGTATATGCCGCCATGGTAGAAAATATTGATCGAAGTGTGGGCAGGGTAACGGCGAGGTTGAAGGAGCTGGGCCTGGAGGACAATACCATTTTGGTTTTTTTCTCAGACAATGGCGGCTTGGTCAGCAGGTTTGATAAGGTGCCGCTGATTGCCGATTCGAAACAATACCTCTACGAAGGTGATACCTTGCTATATGTTGCTTCGTCTAATGGGCCATTGCGAGGAGAGAAAGGAACCTTGTACGAAGGCGGAATTCGCGAACCCTTTTTGGTGAAGTGGCCGGGTGTGGTAGCCGCCGGAGCGCTGAACCACTCCCTGGTGAGCAGTGTGGATTTTTATCCAACATTTCTTGATCTGGCCGGACTCAGCAACGATGGCAGACAGCAGCTCGATGGAAATAGTCTGATGCCTGTGCTCACCAGGCAGGTAGAAAATTACGACAGGACAATTTTTTGGCATTACCCGGTGTATCATCATCATGTGCCGGCCAGCGCGCTAAGGAAGGGCGATTTTAAACTGATAGAAAACCTGGTGGATGGATCGCTCGAATTGTATAATCTGAGAGAAGACGTTGGTGAAAAACAGGATTTGAGTGACTCGCTGACCGAAAAAACGGAGGAACTCTATGAAATTTTGAAAAACTGGCAGAAAGAAACCGGCGCAAAAATCCCTGTACCCAATCCCGATTTCGATGCAAAGCGAAGACACGAATGGGGCATTCACCCCGACAGGCAACAGTAGCCACATGCTCTAAGTAATGCTAACCCAGTCCTGTTTTTTATTGCTTTCTATGATGCTTTCGCACAATATCAATTCGCGTAAGCCATCGCGGAAGGTAGGGTAGGCGGGGAGGCTCTGATCACCCGACCAGATGGCGGCATATACTTCCCCAAACAATTGCCTGGAAGTATCGGGAAATCCCTCGTTGTGCCCACCGGGGAACGCCACCAGCGGTCTGCACGCTTCGTGCATCAGCGACGGGTCTCGCAGCAGCAGTCCATTGGGTGCATCGCGTTTGCCAAGCCATAGTTCATTGGGTTGTTCAGAGTTCCATGCAAAGCTTTGTTTTGAACCGGCAATTTCAATGCTCAGGCGGTTTTTTCGGCCTGCTGCTACCTGACTTACCGTTATAGCACCACGATTGCCGTTGCCAAATCTCAGCAATACATTGGCGTGGTCTTCGGTAGATATCCCCACTTCGACAAAATCTTCCGGTTTCAGTAACATTCCCGAATAGGTATCAATGGGTTTTAGGGGTTTTTTGCGCGTTTTGTGTACGGTATTCAAATCGGCCATTACTGCCACAATTTCCTGACCACTGATGTACTCCAGCAGGTCGAGAAGATGGGAGCCTATATCGGCAATGGCACGCGATTGACCAGACTGCCCGGGTTCCAGCCGCCAATTGTAATCTGTATCATAAAAAAGCCAGTCTTGCAGATAGCTTCCGATTATGGAGTAGATTTCGCCGAGTTCACCTTTTTCCCGCATAATTTTCATCTGCCTGACCAAGGGATAGTACCTGATATTAAAATGTACTGCATTCACCAGCTTTTTGGCTTCAGCCAGCATCACCAGTTCGCGTGCTTCATCGATGGTGATGGCAAGCGGTTTTTCACATATCACGTGTTTGCCTGCTTCAAGGGCTTTTTTGGCCATAGCAAAGTGGAGATTGTTGGGGGTGCAAATATGGACGCTGTCTATGTCCATATCGAGCAGGCGGTCAAAGTTAGCGGTGTATTGCTCTATGCCAAGGTGCTGCGCTTTGGTCTGGGCGCTGAGTTCATCTTTGTCGCTAATGGCCACAACTTCGATATAGGGTATGCGTCGCAAAGCTTCTACATGTGCCGGGCCTATGAAACCAAGACCTGCTATGGCTACTTTAGTTTTTTCATTATAAAATAAGTGGTTAAAAGACCGGATGCCGAAGCTGAATATATGAATTTGTATGGTCAGACAAAGAACAAACCTCAGACCTGGCGGGGTCAGGCAGGTCTGAGGTTTGTCAGATTTGTCATATGATAGGGTGCTGTGCGCCGGGTCCCCGCTTTATGAACGCCAGCTATCAATATTTCAACGGAGATTGAACATTATAAAAAAAGAAAGACCAGATATCGGCGGCTTCTTCTATTATTTTTGCTGTTGGTTTTCCTGCTCCGTGTCCGGCTTTTGTTTCTATTCTGATCAGTACCGGATCGTCGCCTTGCTGGTTTTTTGCAGTTCAGCGGCAAATTTGAATGAGTGTGCCGGCACTACCCTGTCGTCGTGGTCTCCGGTGGTGACCAGGGTCGCCGGATAGTTGGCTGGTTTTACATTGTGTACGGGGGAGTAGTTGAGCAGGTATTTGAACATCTCTTCCGATTCATCAGCATTGCCATAGTCCGATGTCCATCCGGCACCGGAGGTAAAGCGGTGGTAGCGGACCATATCGAGCACCCCGACAGCGGGAAATGCTACCCCGGCCAGGTCTGGTTGCTGGGTAATGGTGGCGCCGATCAGCAAGCCTCCGTTGGAACCCCCGGAAATGGCCAGGTGGTCTGTATCGGTATAATTGTTATTTTTCAGATATAGGGCAGCCGCGATAAAGTCGTCAAAGACATTTTGCTTTTGCAGTTTGGTACCTGCCTTGTGCCACTCCTCGCCATATTCGCCTCCTCCACGCAGGTTGGGCTGGGCATAAATGCCGCCATTTTCCAGCAAGACGATACGCGACAAGCTAAAATTAGGGTTGAGGTTGACATTGAAGCCTCCATAGGCATACAGAAAGGTGGGGTTGAGTCCGTTTTTGACCATTCCTTTTTTGTAGGTAATAAACATTGGTACCTTCGTGCCATCTTTCGATTCGTAAAAGACCTGCTCGGTTTCATACGCTTCAGGATTAAAATCGATGTTTGGTTTCCAATAAAGGGTGGAATTGCCGGAGGCCATATCGAATTTGAAAATGCTGCCCGGATAGGTGAAAGAGGTAAAAGTATAGTACAAAACAGTATCGAGCCTCTCTGCGGAAAAACCACTCGCCGACCCGATAGCAGGCAACTGTACTTCGCGGACCAATGCCCCCTGGTAGTTGTACTGCATTACCTTCGATTTCACATCTACCATATACGATGCAAATATAAATCCGCCACCGGTGCGGGCATCTAGTACGTTGTCCGTTTCTGGAATCAGGTTCTTCCAGTTTTCAGGAAGAGGATTGGCAAAGTCCGCTTCGACCACACGATTGTTTGGCGCATCCATGTTGGTGATTATCAACAATCTGGAGCCTTCATTATCGAGCAGGCTATGGTCATGTTCAAATCCCTCTACTATGGGTATAATGGGGTTTTGTTCGTCTGCCAGGTCTTTGATGTAGAGCTCATTGCCACTGGTGCTTTCTGCGGCTGTAATCACCAGGTACCTTTCGTCTTCGGTCACCTGGGCGCTCACATAGCGTCGAGGGGTTTTTTCTCCGCCAAAAACCAACCTGTCTTCGGCCTGGGGCGTGCCCAGCTTGTGGAAGTAAAGCTTGTGGAACTGTGTTTTTCCAGAAAGTGCGCTGGCTTCTTTGGGTTTGTCGTAGCTGCTGTAGTAAAAGCCCTCGTTGCCTTGCCAGGCTAAGCCACCAAATTTTACATCGATAATGGTATCACCAACTATTTCATTTGATTTGGTTTCTCTTACGATAATTTTGTTCCAGTCGGAGCCGCTTTCTGAGATTTTGTAGGCCATCAGCGATCCGTCTTTGGTGAATTTTGTACCTGAAAGTGAGATGGTGCCATCCTTCGAAAATTTGTTGGGATCAATAAACACTTCTGCCTTGGCGGTGTCAAGTTCCGGCATACGATAGAGCACATATTGGTTTTGCAGGCCTGTATTTTTATAGAAATAATAGTAATCGCCATGCTTGTCTGGCGATCCCATTTTTTCGTAATTCCACAATTCCCGGAGCCGGTCTTTTATCTTGTTGCGAAAGGGTATTTTTTCCAGGTACCCGAAGGTCACCTCGTTTTGAGCCTTCACCCATTCGGCGGTTTCGGCAGATCGGTCATCTTCGAGCCAACGGTACGGATCGGCCACCTCGGTGCCAAAGTAGGTGTCGGTATGATTGCTGATTTTAGTTTCTGGATATTTCACTGGTATTTCCGGATAATGAGCAGATTGATGGTCTGGGGTGGAACAATAAAAAAAAACACCCGCCAATGCGGTAAAAATGATACTATTTTTCATGCCTGAAGTGTTAAGCGTTCTTTATAAAAAAAATAAAGATAAGGGATGAAATGATTTAGATGAAAAAATATGCCCCGGATTTTGAGTTTTTCGATATTGAAATTTGTTTGAGATTTGACCCTTGGGATTTGTCCTCCAAGCACCAAAAAACAAATAATGATCAAAAGCCAAAAGTCAAATGCTCAAAAGCTCCAATGCTATTCTATGATCACCTTGGCGGAATGTTTAAAGCCGGTGTGGTCTGCGAGGTGCAAAATGTATATTCCCGGGGTCAGACCGGCAGCATCCAACTGATACTTACGATCTTCATTGGGTTTCCTGGCGCTCGAATACACAACCCTTCCCAATTGGTCGTGCAATGAAATGTTCATTTCCGCCAGGCTGGCTTGGGTTGAAATAGTAAAAATACCCCTGCCCGGGTTGGGGTACACGGTGATATTCTCGTGGTCATTGGCCATATCTTCTAGTCCGGTTACCACCTCCAGTTGGGCTATGTTTTGGTCGAGCCAGGTCAGCCGGTTGCTGATCCAATTTTTCAGATATTCGATTTCATTGCCATAGCTATTGCCCACATAGTTGTTGGGCCAAATCCATTCGCTCAATACCGGCCATTTGCTAAAGTTACGTTGCTGTGGTTTGTCCAGCACGGTGGCCAACGAGTCGATATACGCCATAATGCTGGCAGTGCTGTACGTATCCTTTCTTAGATCGACCCATCGTTGCTGAAGCTCCAATACAAATTGAGGGTCGCGAAGCAGGCGTTGCCACCAAAAGGGAATCAGCCACGCATCTCCGTTGCAAATATTATTGAAGTTCCAAGCCCATCCCGTGGTGTATTCTCCATGGCAATAGTTGGCATTGCCAAAGGCCAGATTGTAATCCCAAACCGGCCCGATATAGATCTTGTCATCTTTACTGTTTTTATCTTTGTGCAGATAGGTGCTCAGTCGGTAGCCGTCCACATTGCGGGACACTTCGTTGACGATGGCAAAGTCAATGAAGGAGGTGACATCGATATACTGCCTGTAGCCAAGTCGCGAGTTGGTGAAATCCGGACTTTTGAGCGCTTTTTCAAAGTTGGTAATGGCCTCTTTTATATATTCACCCTGAGCCTGTGTAATCTCGTCTTCTTTGGGATAGTGATATTGAAAATGAATGGTTTGCTGGCTTTTCGTATAATTTGGGGGCATATAAGGGCTATCCCATCCGAGCCCTTGGGCTGCGCCGTCAAACTTGTCGATCTTTACAATGTAACCTCCGGTGAGGTCATCGCCCTGGTTTTCATCCGGGTTTAGATTGCTTACATCCACCCGGTTTTTATCCTGTTTTATTTTTTCCATGAGTACATACACCCCCATGTATGCATCATTGAGGAAAAGTTCGCATAGTCGTGTTCGCGGAGCATAGTGGCCCTGGTCGGCAGCTAGTTGGTAGGCGAGCACATTTCTGATGAGCGACTTGTCGGAATAGGGCGCGTACAGTACCCAGTCTTCTTCGGCAGGCATGCCCAGCAGTGAGGCCGAGGTGTCTTGTCCGGCATTTGTCCATAGTTCTATGGCATATTGCTTTTTAGGAAACATTTGCGAAGAGGAGCCCCGGATTTCTATACCAATCTCACCATCATAATGGTTGAACGGGTCATCGATGCTATTCGCAATGCCCTGTCCATTGGATATAATGCCCATGTGGGCGGTGATTTTTGGTTCATCCACTATTACCCTGCCGTTAGTACTTATTTTAATTAATGGAAGGTTAGATTCTGCAAAATCCGAAGGTGGCTCAAACCAGGCGGGCAGGGTCTGGTATTGACTGGCAGGCGAATTGAGACCGGCCATCAGAAAATAATTTGACGATAGATCAGACGAGGCAGCGTTTACGTTGTGCGTCTGGATACAAAGCACGTTCTCTCCGGCTTTACATGTTTCGGCAATTTTGGTTTGCTTTAGTATGGTTTGATGTGGATATTGGTTTTGATATAGGTTGGCTTCATGCTCCAGGTCTGCAAATTGATTGTGAGGCGGTCTTTCGCCGGTCATTCCGCTTCTGGCTATTTCCGTACCATTGAGATAGGCGACAAACCCATCGTCAAAATCGGCCAGAAGCACTACTTTTTCTATCTCCTCCGGCGCATTGATGTTAAATTTTATTCGCTGAAAGACCGAAGTCACGGATGGTATTATGGTAGCGTCGTCTCCATCGCCATAGCCAAAACCCCCAGGACCCTGGCTCCAGGCGGTATCATCAAAAGCGGGATCGATCCATGAAGATGAGGGCTCGCTGGTTCCCGGCAAGTACTTCCAGGTGTTGCCCGCCAACACAAGAGCTTCCCAATGGTGGATATCAGACTGGCTAAAGGCCGCAGACAGGAGCGTACAATAAAAAAATAGCAATAACCCGGCGCTCTTCATATCGATCTCATCTTAGTAACATTTTGGTGCCGGAAAATTAGCAAATATTAGCGAAGGTTGGCGCGTTTTTGCCAAAGTCTTGTAGGTGCGTACCAGGAGTGGCCTGGTCTGACGCAGTGAAGCCCCGGGCCGATACCCAACTATCGGGCTAATAACGTTTTCACTAGAAGCAGTGTTGAGAAATATGAATATCACACAAGCTTAGAATCAATGAACCTCGCGCAAACCCTTATTGCAATGAAAGTCCAAGGCTGTTATTTTCTTTTCTTTGCTGAAAAGAACCCCTGTTTTTTTGCCAGGGCAGCGCACATTATTCTTGGTGATGGAGGCGGATCGAGGCAGAATTGATACAATATCTCAAGCCGGTAGGAGCGGGGCCATCGGGAAAAACATGACCCAGATGGGCATCGCATGCATTGCACATCACTTCCACCCGCACCATGCCAAAGCTGGTGTCTTTGTGGTATTTGATCACATTGTCCCGGACAGGCTGGGTGAAACTGGGCCATCCGGAGTGGCTGTCGAATTGAATGGTAGCGTCGAACAATGGGGTGTCACAGCAAATGCAATTGTATTTACCGGCTTCATGGGCATGGCAATATTGTCCGGTAAATGCCATTTCCGTTCCTTTCTTTCTGGTTATTCTGTACTGCTCCGGACTGAGCAGGGCCTTCCATTCCTCTTCTGTTTTTTCTATCCTGCGATCTGGTGCAGGGCTTCCATTGTTGGCGTACTCGATTACCTTGTTCCATTCCATCATCACACATAAACTCAAAACCCCTGTCATGGTTTCAAATTCGACAATAAAAAGGACAGAGGCGCGCTCTTGCTGCGTAAAATCTGCCTGATAAATTAAAAAGTATTACACATCACAAAATATGCTTATCTTCCCGCAATCATAGCTGTTTATTTTTTCAAAAGCTTAAATATCAACACGATGAAAATCTTCTTGAGCCTTACCTTTATACTTCTAACCCTGTGTTGTCCGATTGCCCGGGCTCAAACGGCCACGGACAAAGCTGCCCGGGAATTGATCTATGTCGGTACTTTTTCTGAAAATGGCAGCATGGGCATTTACGTTTTTGATCTCAAGAGAAGCACTGCGCGTTACGATCTGCTGCAGACCATCGTTTCCAAACAGAGTCCGTCGTTTATAGAACTTAGTCCGGGCGGCAAATTTTTGTATTCGGCCAACCGTGAAGGTTTGCCTGGCAAAGAGCCATGGGGTTCAGTGAGTTCGTTTGCCATTGACCCGACAAGCGGCAAGCTGACCCTGGTCAAAAACCAACATTCTTTTGGCGATAGCCCATGCCATATCAGTGTCCATCCTTCGGGAAGGTTCATCTTTGTAAGTCACTACAAAGGGGGTAATTTTGTGGTGATGCCTGTAGATGAAGATGGAAACATTGGTGAACCGACAGCCAATATCCAGTTGGAAGGCAAAGGAACAATAATGCCTCGCCAAGAACAGCCACATACCCATTCGGCAGTTCCTTCGCGAGATGGCAAATTTTTGTACGTTTCTGATTTGGGGCTTGACAAAATCATGATTTATCATTTTGATGTTCATACCGGAAGTGTTAGTCCGGCATCACCCCCCTTTCTGCGCACCATCCCCGGCGCCGGCCCAAGGCATTTGGTGTTTAGCCAGGATGGAGATCTGGCCTTTTCGTCTGAAGAGCTGTCCTCATCCATCAGCAGCTATGCCGTGGACAAGCAGCATGGCGGTTTGCAGTTGGTGCAACGCTTGCCAGCCTTGCCTCCGGCCTTTTTTGGTGAAAACACCAGCGCCGATGTACACACCAGTGCCGATGGCAAGTATGTATATGTGTCGAACAGGGGATACAACGGTCTGGCGATGTTTAAAGTGAACGGCAATGGAAAAATGAAAAACATTGGCTACATGCCCACCGTAGGTGAGCGACCCAGGAGTTTCCTACCCGATCCTAAGGGTTCTTTTATGTTGGTGGCCAACCGCGATTCCAACGAGATCAATATATTCCGAATGGAGAAGGATGGTACGCTTAGCGATACCAACGCTTACCTTCAGGTGCCCTCACCGGTATGTATCAAATATTTGGAATTGAAGTAAATCCATTTAACTATTTGACCTGACAGCATTCCCCAACTCCAATATGGAGCGAAATGCTCCAGATGGGTTCGGCTCGCAACATGGTGAGGAAAAATAGGCACTACTCTTCATAGATCATTTTGTGCGTCATGCCCCCGTCGATCACCAGGTTGATGCCGGTCAGGAAATCGTTGTCGGGGTCGGTGAGATAATGGCATGCTTTGGCCACATCATTGGGCTTGCCAACCCGGCCTGCCGGATGCTGGGCGTGGTCAGTGCTTTTGAGTCCCGGGTAATTTTCCGCTTCTATCCATCCCGGGCTTATGGCGTTTACCCGAATGTTGTCTGTGCCCAGCGAAATTGCCAGAGCATGGGTGAGTGACAGCAGCCCGCCTTTGGATGCGGAGTAAGCAAAGGTGTCGGGCTCAGACATTAGCGCCCGAGTTGAGGCTATGTTCACGATAGATCCTCCCGTGGGGTTCATCAGGCGTGCCGCTTCCCGCGCGCATACAAATGCCGCCCGGAGGTTGCTGTGCATCACATAGTCCCATTCATCTATCGAAAGCTCAAAAATCGGTTTATTGATACTCAGGCCGGCGTTGTTTATGAGTACATCTACCCGGCGCAGCAAAGAAGCTATGGTGCTAAAGCCCTTTTCTATGTCTTGCACCTTGCTTAGCTCCATTACCAGTGGCATGGCTTTATGCCCGTTTTTTTCTATTCCGCGGCATGTTTGCATCAGTGAGTGTTCATTTTTGTCGATGGCCACGACATGCGCCCCTTCATGGGCATAGCTCATCGCCAGTGCACGGCCAATCCCCTGAGCGGCACCAGTGATCACCACTACCTTTTGATGGTATTTCATTGTATTATAATAAATTGAACATGAGGGAAATCAAAACGCACAGTGCAGGTGGTATTTATCTGATCAAATTGCCCGAAAGCAGTAGCAGGTTTATTTCTCCGGTTTTTACCGAATATGCAGCATTCAAAAATCTGAGGTTAGCTTCCAACTGGTTTATTTGTGCTTCGCGCAATTCCAGGGGAGAAGAGGCGCCTACCCGGTAGCGCTCTATGGCTATTTCATTGTTTTCCCGGGCTACCTCCTTGTTTTCTGCTTCCATGTCATGGAGTTTTATGTTGTTTTGATAGCTGATATAAGAGGCATATAACTCACGCTGGAGGCTGAGTTTGATGGCTTCATGGTTCAATTCTGCATTTTCGGCCAATATTTTGGCATTTTGAACCCGGCGGTTGAGGTTGAAGCCATTAAAAACGTTCCAGTTGGCACTTATTCCATAGTTCCATCCTAAGGATTGCCGACTCAATAAAATCCAGCCTCTGCTTCAGACTTGGCATAATTGTAGGCTAGGTTCACCCCAATTTCGGGTATTCGTTCGCCGTATAGTTCCTTTTGAACCAATTTGGCACTGTTTATCTCGTATCGGGTGGCCAATATCTCCGGATTACGCTGATCCATTTGGTCTTTGAGCAGTTCGTACTGCAGGCCGGTATTCAATTTCGGATTAAAAACCACATAAAAGTCCAGCGTCACTTCACGACCCAGCAATTCATTGAGGGTAGTTTTAGAAGCGGCCAGTCTTTCCTGTTGTAGCAGATAGTTCGATTTGTCATTGTTCAGGTCGACCTGTGCCTGGAGATATTCCACTTTGGAGGCCTTTCCAAATTCATATTTGTTTTTGGCGATCTCCAGCCGTTCTTCCGACAATCCGATGTTTTCCAGAAGCAGCTCCAACTGCAATTGTTCCACGGCTACAGTATAAAACTCCGTGGCGATCTGGGCTACGATATTTTGTATGACAGATTCGGTGATGGCTATACCTTGTTTTTCCAGCTCTTCGAGGCGGTCTTTGGTATAGAACATAGTAGTGCCATCAAACAAGGTCCAGTTGAGCACAGCCCCGGCAGCCAGGTTGTTTGACTTGGCTTTGTCACGGTTTTGTGTGTCTCCGCTAATAAACTGTTGGGTAGTATTTTCTTTGGTGTATCGCTGAGAAGCACTGAGATCGATGGTGGGCCAAAAGCCCGCATTACCCAGCGTATTGTTGTTAGTGGCAATTTCCCGGTTGCCGCGCGATATTTTAATATCGAAATTTTTAGCCAGACCAAGCTGTATTGCATCTTCTATGTGGAGGGTGTCCTGGGCTTGTGATGGCAAGATGGCCAACGCCAGGAGTACAAGCGCAAAGACGGTTATTCTATGGTAAATCATTATTGAAGCTACATTTCATTATTATAATCAATTTCTTGCCACGCGGCCTTTTTTTCCGGTAAGGAAAACATAGATTGCCGGAATGACGAAGAGGGTCAATACCGTGGAAAACATTAAGCCGCCAATCACGGCTATTCCCATCGAAACGCGACTCTCTGACCCTGCCCCCAAGGCCAGTGCTATGGGCAATATGCCCAGGATGGTTGATAGGCTCGTCATGAGTATGGGTCTGAACCTTGCCTTAGCCGCACCTACTATCGAATCGTACACATCCATGCCCGAAGCCTTGCGCTGGTTGGCAAACTCGACAATGAGAATGCCATTTTTGGTGACCAGACCAATAAGCATAATAATACCGATCTGACTGAAAATATTGAGCGTTTCATTAAAATACCACAAGGAGAGCAGGGTGCCCGCCAGCGCGAGGGGCACCGTGAACATAATGGTAAGCGGATCTCTAAAGCTTTCGAATTGTGCTGAAAGCACCAGGTAAATAAGAATGAGCGCAAAAGCAAAGGCGAAATAGAGATTTCCCGAACTTTCTTTAAACTCTTTGGATTGCCCGTCGAGTGCGGTAGAGTAGCTATCGTCTAGTACCTCATCTGCGATATTGTCCATGGCAGCTATGCCAGCACCGAGTTTGGTATTGCCGGCCAGACTGGCCGAAACCGTCGCCGACACAAATCTGTTGTAGCGATAGAGTTGGGGCGGCGACGATTGCTCTTCCATGGTGATGAGATTATCGAGCTGTATAAGTGCCCCGCTATTGCTCCTCACGTAGAGCGATTTGAGATCGAGCGGATCGTTGCGGTCGTCCTTGGCCACCTGGCCAACAACATAGTATTGCTTTCCATTCATTACAAAATACCCAAATCGTTGTCCGCTAAGGCCGAGTTGCAGGGTTTGTGCCACATCGCGAACAGATACGCCCATGCTCCGGGCCTTCTCGCGGTTGATTTGGATTTTTACTTCCGGCTTAGTGAATTTCAGGTTTACATCTACGAAGCCAAAGGTGGGATCATTGCCGGCCTTCTGAATGAAAGTTGGCAACACTTCCTTTAGTTTGTCCAGGGTAGGAGCCTGAATCACATATTGAACCGGAAGGCCGGAGCGACGCGATCCGATCGATTGGGGCTCGGAGATAAACGTCCTGGCCATGGTAATGGCGCTGATTTTTGGTCGCAAAGCATTCACCACCTCCGTTTGCGAGCGCTGGCGCTGGTCGGCATCTACCAGCCTGACGATAAACATGGCGGAATTGGCCGATGCTCCGCCAAATCCCGGTGACGTGATGGAAACCGTCGTTTCGATTTCGGGGACATCATGGTCGAGCACATTCATTACTTTAGCCACATACGCATCCATAAATTCGAAACTGGCTCCTTCGGGGCCGGAGGCGATAACGCGAAACTGCGAGCGATCTTCCATAGGCGACAGTTCTGTTGGGATGGTCTTCATAAAGAAATAAATGCCGCCTACCGAGGCTAGTACGATGATCATGGCCAGCCACTTTTTTCGCATAAAAGAATCGAGCATTCCTGAATATAGATTGTTTAGCCAGACAAAAAACGGTTCGGTATAGTTGTAGAAGGCATTGTGCTTTTCGCGCTTTTTCAAAATCCGCGACGACAACATCGGCGCAAGAGATAAGGCCACAAAAGAAGATATGATCACCGCAAATGCCACCACAATACCAAATTCACGAAACAATCGGCCGGAAGACCCTGAAGAAAAATGACCGGTAAAAACACAGAAGCAAGTGCCACCGTGGTGGATATAACGGCAAAAAATATTTCCCGGGCACCCTTGCGGGCAGCTTCCATGGGTGCTTCGCCGTCTTCTATTTTAGTATAGATGTTTTCCAATACCACTATGGCATCATCTACCACCAGGCCTATGGCCAGCACTATGCCCAGCAGGGTGAGCACATTTATGGAGAAACCAGCCACATACATCACAAAAAAAGTTCCGATAAGGGAAATGGGTATGGTGACTACCGGTATCAGGGTGGTGCGCCAGTCGCGGAGAAAGGCAAAAATGATCAATACCACCAGTCCAAATGCCAGGTAAATGGTTTGTTGTACTTCGGTGATCGAGTCGCGGATGTATTCTGTAGTATCGAAACCAATGGAAGTATGAATATCTGCCGGAAGGTCTTTCTTGATGGATTCCCACCGACGATAGAATTCTTCGGCAATATCCAGGTTATTGGATCCTGGCTGGGGTACGATGGCATTCAGCACCATGGGTACGCCATTGCTTCGCAGCATGGTACGGTCGCTTTCGGGGTAAAACTCCGCCCGACCTATGTCCATAAATTTTACTATCGTATTGCCTTCTTGTTTTACGATCAGATTATTGAATTCTTCCGGGCTGGAAAGCCTGCCCATGGTGCGTATGGTCAGCTCGGTGCTTTGGCCTTCGAGCGATCCTGTAGGCAATTCCAGGTTTTGGGCATTGACGGCATTATAGACATCGAGCGGAGTAAGTTGATAGGCAGCCAGCAGGTCAGGATCCATCCACAGCCTGATGGTATATTTTCTTTCACCCCATATCATTACCTGGCTTACTCCCTGTATAGTCTGAAACCTTTCTTTGAAGGTATTGTTGGCGATTTCTGTCAGTTCCATGAGGTTGCGCTTTTCACTTGATATCTGCAAGAGCAATATCGGATCTGAATTGGCGTCGGCTTTGGTGACTATGGGTGGGTCAGCATCTGGCGGCAATTGGCGCATGGCACGCGACACCCGGTCGCGTACATCGTTGGCCGCGTTTTCCAGGTCGGAACCCAGTTCAAATTCTACCGTAATGGAGCTGCCCCCATCGCGGCTGGAGGATGAAAGGCTCTTGATGCCCTCTATTCCGTTGATTGATTCTTCCAGCGGCTCGGTGATTTGCGTTTCTATTACCTCGGCATTGGCTCCGATGTAGGTGGTAGAAACCGTCACTACCGGCGGATCGACGCTTGGATATTCACGCACTCCCAGAAAAAAGAAGCCGATGATGCCGAAAATCAAAATAGTCAGCGACATGACTATGGCCAATACCGGCCGGTCAATACTTACGTTGGATAAACTTGCCATGTAGCTGGTCAGTTAGTGGTGTTGATGTTCACGGGCATGCCCTCTCTTATTTGCAATATACCGGTAGTAATGACGGTGTCGCCGGGGGTTATTCCTTTGGTGATCTGCACATCCTTTTCGGTTCGAAGTCCGATGCTCACCTTTTGCTGGCTTGCCAGCCCATTTTTATAGGTGAATATTTTGTGGCTGTTCAACTCGGGGATCACTGCCTCCGAGGGCACCATCAAAGCATCAGGGATCACGTTGAGCGTATAGTCAATATTGACAAATTGGCCGGGAATGAGCAATTCATCATCGTTTTTGCAAATGGCCCTTATTTGCAACGTTCTTGTCTGGGGGTCAATTTTTGGTTCTATTGCATAGATCACCCCGGTAAACTCTTCATCGGAAGCTTCTATTCTAAAACGTATGGAGTCTCCTTTGTTCACCATAGAACTGTATTTGCCGGGAACAGAGAATTCTACTTTGATCGGGTTAATATTGTATATGTTCACCACAAGGTCAGCGGGCGATATATAACTGCCCTCACTCACCTGCCGTAGTCCCACTATACCGTCAAATGGCGCCTGAACCTTATATTTTTCCAGACGAGCCTCCCGTTCTTTAATGTCGCTCAGGGTGGTGTTTAGGGTAGTTTGAGCAATTTCATATTCTTCGCGGCTTATCGCTTCTTTCTCGATCAGTTGTTTCATTCTAAACTCCATGTCCTCGTTTAGCTTTTTGGTGTATTTTAGCCGCTCGAGCTGGGCTTTTATTTCATCATCATTCACTACATACAGCAGTTCCCCTTTTCTTATTCGCTGGCCTTCTCTAAAATATATCTTTTCTATTTTACCTGAAATCTCGCTTCGGATGGCCACCGATTCATTGGCCAGCATGGCACCGGTGATTTTAATTATGTTTTCCTTCCTTTCAGGATGGATCACTTTACCCTCTACCGGCAACACGGCGTTTTGCGGGCCTTGACTTGCAGACGGGCCTGGTTCCGATGGTTTCAGTTTAGGATACAGCACCATAGCCATTACAAGGATGGCGATGACGATGATGAGCGTGGTTTTTACAGTTTTGTTCATTTTTGAAGAGAAAAAAATAGTCCTAAATAGGAATAACTGATTTAAGCATACAAAGTTGTAGATTGATTTTGTAGAAAATCTAAATTTTTAAAACTCCCCTACATAATGACCATGAACTATTGAATACTGGTTCGAATAAATAGCCCCAGCTTAAAACATAAAATTTCGTGTATAATTAAATTAAGGAAAACGCACACCGACCCGGCAACACAGCGGAGTGGGATTACCAGCGTCTAAACCAACGCAGAAAACAGATGATCCGGGATTTAGCGTAGTCAAAACAACTTCCCTACGGCACATTAGAGCCTTCCGAAATAGCGTGTGTGTCTCCTGTTAAAAATTTACTAGTCCTGAAAAATCTACACTTCCTGTAGGACAGGAGGCAAAAAGTGCCTACAAGAGCAGTTAAAAGTTAGACAAAGGCAGTTAGAAGTCTGACAGAGATAGTTAGAAGTCTGACAGAGATAGTTAGAAGTCTGACAGAGACAGTTAGAAGTCTGACAGAGATAGTTAG
>JAAUQL010000145.1 GCA_012033595.1 Cyclobacteriaceae bacterium
CGAAGACCGGAAGCTCTACTATGTATATCATCTGCATACCAGCAGCTTTGACGAAGCCAGGAAACTCCAGTCGCAATTCGCCCGGCTCAAAGAATTCAATGATGCGTGGGTGTATGATGTGAGGTAATACAAGAATGTCAGTGAGAAAGAGAATCCACCAAAGGAATAAAATAGTCATTGGTAAACTGCTTTACTCCTTTTTTGTTGAAGTGGGTTTCGTCCGTGAAAAGCGCAAATTGTCCATTGTAGGCATTTCCATAATCTATAAATCCAATTTGCTTTGCGGCTAACATAGCTTCAAATTGCTGCATGTTATCTTTGTACCCTTCGTCATACCTAAGATTGACGACGGGAAGAAATATTACCGTAAGTTTGATTCCGTATTGCTTGCATAAATCATGGATTTTGAACAGGTTTTTGAAATCTCCTGTTAAATCAAAAGCATAATCATCGATTTCCCTCGTCCCTCGATAATCATAAAAAGGATAATAAAACGAACCAAGCGAATCGAAGTTTGGTTTGAACATTCCAAAAACAGAATTGGCATACATGCCCAGTCCCCAATCAAAATTGAATTTGGCATAGCGATAAAAAGGCACATATCTGTAATATATCCAATTGTCATCGTAGGTTTTGAAGTAGTCATATACGGCATCATCATGTGCATAAGGCATAAATCTGGGATACGAAAAATGAGATATACTATCTATTCCTATTTGCCACGTATTTACATTAAAAATGAGTTGATCTATTTTATTTCCATGTTCAAGAAATAGCTTTAGTATCAGGTACTGTGAAGTGGGCAGGCTGCCATCCAGCGAAAGATTTAGGCCTACCAATCCCAATACTTCATTTGTTTCGCCTATATCTATGGCAGTCAGCGATCGCGATGCTCCCAGTACAGCATAGTCCAATTGCTTGTTTTTGAGGTTGTATATCCACTGTGTCTTGAAAAACGTCCCTTTTTTGAATGAATAAGTAAAGAGCACATCAAGGAGCGAAAAACAAATCAGAATTGTGATAAAAAATAGGGTCGAAGTCTTAATCAATTTGTACATACTAGAATTGGAAATAGATGAAGTCATTTTGATTTAAGAAAACACCAAACAAGCCGATTTGTATCAGGGCGAAAGTGTAGAGTGCAAATCGCAAAGCTCGTTTTTTATTAAAAATGGAAACTAATTTTTCGTTCAATTCCGCTTTTTCGAAAATTACTAATAGTAAAATTAAAGGAATGCCGACGGCCACATTGTACAAAAAAGCAACATCGAGATGCATTAACTGACCAAAATCGTAAGCCGAAAAATCGAAAAGTTTTTTGAGAAAGTTAAGCGCCTGACCCAGACTGTTTGCCCTGAAAAATATTACCGAAAAGGTGAAATAGCTAAACGTTGCCATATTGCTCAGGATATCGTAGTAAAAACCAAATTTTTTGCTCCAATTTTTCCTTTTCTTTTTCAGTAAAAACTCGACTGACAATGCGACCCCATGCAGTAAGCCAAATACCACGAAATTCCAGTTGGCACCATGCCAAAGTCCACTTACAAAAAAAGTGCCATCAGCGCATAGACGATACCCGCTTTGCCCCAATATCGCCTGTTGAATGAGACAGGATTATAGACATAATCATATAGCCAGGTGGAGAGTGAAATGTGCCATCTTCTCCAGAAATCTGTTACCGATCGGGCCGAATACGGTCTGTTAAAATTGAGCATGAGATCAAAACCCATCACCCTGGCCGCGCCAATGGCTATGTCTGAGTATCCTGAGAAATCGCAATACAATTGATAAGCGAAAAATATAGCTGCTATGAATAATACAAGACCGGAGTATTGATCCATATTGACATAGATTTCTTTTACAAATATGCCCAGCCTGTCAGCAATGGCAACTTTTTTGAATAAGCCCCACAGCATCAACCTCAGACCCGAAACTAGCCTTGGGTAGTCATAAACATGTTTTTCCCTAAATTGACCCAGGAGATGTCCGGCACGCTCAATAGGACCTGCCACCAATTGTGGGTAGAACATAAGAAAAGTCGCAAAAATACCAATATTCTTTTCCGGCTCTTGTATGCCCCGGCTAATATCAATGGTATATGCCATGGCCTGAAAAGTGTAAAAGGAAATGCCTAAAGGCAGAAAAATCTCAAGCGCGGGTATGGGGTTGGTGAACGACAGCATATCGAGCATGGCTGTGATATTAAAATTCAAGAAATTGAAATACTTGAAAAATACCAACACCGCCAGGTTAAGCACTATGCTTACCGTGAGAATAACTTTCTTTGCCGGACTGTCCTTGAACTTATAAATATACTTGCCGGCGAAAAAATTTACCAAAACTACATACAACACCAGTAATATATAAATGGGCTTGAAGTACATATAAAAATACATACTTGCTGCGAGCAACAACATCCACCTATACTTGTGAGGAACAAGGAAATAAAGCGCCGTAACAATCGGGAAGAATGCTAAAAAGGCAAGGGAATTGAATAACATATAGAGGGAAAAATAAAAGTATTAGCTGGTTTTTTCCTGGATGTTGAGCGCCAATTCACCGACGTTTTTCAATTTAAGAACATCCGAAAGGTTAAACTGTATTTTGAATTTCTTTTCTATGGCTACCAATAATGCCACGTTGCTCAATGAATCCCATTCGGGGATGTCTTTGGCTGTGGTTTCGGGAGTAAGTTCGATATCGTCGTTTTCGAGCGTATCGATAAAAATCTCGTTGAGCCTTTCTAGTATTTGTTCAGTTTTCATGGTTAGGATTTTCTGGTTTCTAATCTGTTCTTCAATTCCTTGCGGTCTATTTTTCCATTTACATTGAGTGGAAAAGTATCTAATTCGGTCATTTTATGCGGTATCATATATTGTGGCAAGACCGAAGCCAGTTGTTTCTTAAGTTCTTCTTTATCACCGGCATATGGGTCTATGTAAAGATGGATTAGATCAGACCCAAATTTGTTTTTGTAGGCGATGGCTGCAACGTTCGACAGATTGGTAAACTCCCGGACATGGTGTTCTATCTCGCTTAACTCAACTCTGAATCCCTGGATTTTCACCTGGTGGTCGAGCCTTCCAAGGTACATAAAATCAAGTTCTTCATCCAGATAGCAAAGATCTCCTGTCCTATAAAAGGTAAATTGCTCCCCCTGGAGTGAATCCGTGAACAATGCTTCCCTGGTTTTTTCTTCATTTTTCCAATAGCCGTTAGTCACTTGCGCACCATACAGGCACAGCTCACCTTTTTCACCATTTTGGTTTATTTTTTTGTGATCATCAATGGTGACGGCGCCCATGTTTATCATGGGCTTACCTATACAAACTATGCCATTCTGGCTTTTACACTCATCCAAATTTTCCGGGATGTCATATACCAGGCAAAAAATCGTTGCTTCAGTTGGCCCATACACATTTTGGATCAACGCATTTGGTACACATACTTTCCAGTCTCTCACCAGATCTTCATACAATGCCTCTCCGCAAAAAAGCGAATATTTCAGATCGGGCAGGTTTATTTCCCGAAAAAACGGCCTCAAATAGGAGAGAAGTGAAGGAACCATTAGGGCGAACGTTACTTTGTGGGCCGACAATAGCCGGTACACATACGAATATTTTATTTCCCCGGCAGGTACGGTAAGTATACTTGCTCCTATGCACAAGGGGGCAAAATAAGACATGATGGACAAATCAAAGGTAAGGTCGAACATCTGTAGAAACCGGTCTTTTTCATTTACCTGGTAACCTAATGCAAAAAAAGCTTCTGTAAATGCAAACAAGCTATTTCTGGTAATGGGAACTCCTTTGGGCACTCCAGTGCTACCCGATGTAAACAGGATGTAAGCGTCGCGTTCACCGGGTACTTCCATCACTTCTATTACTTTGTCAGAAAGTGCAAAATCATCGGTTTTTACAATTTCACAATGAGCATGGTGGAAATCGATAGGATCCTCATTGGTGTTGCTATTTAGGATTATGCTAATACCTGCTTGTTCTATAATTGATTTATTTCTTTCGGCAGGGTTCTTTGGATTGATAGGTACAAATGCTTTTCCGGAAAATAATATTGCCAGCAATGCACTATAGGTGTCAAGATCATCATTAGTTATTACTCCGATATACTGCTCTGAGGTGCTTTTTAAGTATTGCTGAATTTTGACCACTGATGAAGAAAAGTCTCCATATGAATATGATTTTTCTTGGATGAAAAAGGCTTCTTTTTTGCAAAAACTTCACAAGAGGCTTTTATAGTTGTTATCATTTCCATGCTGATTTAGTCAAAAGGCAAATATACTTTATTTTGTATTTAAACAATAAAATATGTTATTATTATTAGTTTAAATGGCGAACAAGAATCTGATTTTGTACCTCATAAGTATCCGGTAAAACACTATTGGAATAATGACACCCCAAAACATACCCGTAAATAGCACAAATACCGGAATATCGATATTGAGCAGGTTTACAATTATAATCCTATTTACCGCTCCAATCATTGGATGCAGAATATAAATGGGCAAAGAATATATGCCGATAATACGCAAAAACTTTGTATTGTTTTTTCCTGAATCAGGATAGAAAAAAGTATTACCACTGCGCTTCCAATCAGCGAAACGATAACAAATAAGTAAGGGTTGATGTCGCTATGTGCAAGCCAATACCACTGCGTAATGATAAAAGGCGGTAGTAGGATCAAAAGAAACTTAAGCTTTTTTATTTTATTAATAAAGGCTGTATTGAGCATGTATGTGGAGATCAATGCCCCGATGGAAAAGTAAATGAAGTAGTTGAAAACTTCCATTATCGGGTCAACTGTTATAAAATCTTTGACTCCCACCATGAGAAGTGAAATGAAAAAGAGCGTCCAGATATTTTTTCTGGTCAAATGATAAAGTATAGCATATAAAATGGAAATATTGAACAATGCAAACAAAAACCACATTTGGTCAATAGCCCTGGGGGCGGTAAGAATGAAAGTATAGTCAACTATACTTCTGTTTGCATTTACATAGTCGTTGAGCAACAATTGTAAAGAAATAATGATGGCTGACCACAGCACATATGGGTATAGTAGTGTTCGGACTTTATTTTCCAGGTACGCTTTAGGGCTCCTTTTGGAGATGCTTTTTTGAAAGAACATCCCTGAAAGCATAAAAAACAATGGCATTCTAAAACTGTAGACCACTTCGTTTGCCGCCAGATAGTATGGGTGGATTTCCAATGCGGCACGTTCTATCCCAATCAAGATATGCCTGTACACGACCAGTACTATAGCTATTCCTTTTACTATATCCACCCACCCGGCTCTTGTGTTTTTTATATCTTTAAAACCAAATAAATGGCTCAGCAGGGAATCCTTATGCTCGTGGTTCATGAAATGTAAAATGTGTAATGTTAAATTTTAGGTTAAAGTTGCCACATCGCCTCATATTTATTTAATGAGACAAATTTCTTACATAAATTTGGTTTTTACCTTTAGGCAAACTAAGTATCATATCAGGAATAATTCCTTATTAAAATCCTATTGGAAATGAAATGAGTTACAAATGAAAGTGAATTGATCGCAATTTGAAAAATATAAATCATCTGTTTATTCAATCTAAAACGGATTATCACCTTTTGAATTAATTGATTTTGTCAAAAATTAATTGTTCCAATTTTCCCTTTCTTTGCAAAAGTAATAATTCGTATTGTGGAAAGATGAGAGTTCTAGCAGTAATTGGTATTATATTTTTGTTCCCATTTTTTATCCAGGCAAAAGGAACACAGACAGCAGTTCAGAAAGGCAGCAATAGCTCGCCTTTTGGGTATTACATTTATTTCCCTGAAAATTACGACACTTCGAGCGATCTTGCCTTGCTCATCAATTTGGGGCCTAAAGAAGAGTATGGTAATGGTACCACCGAGTTGTCAAAAGTGCTCAATAGTGGTCCTTCCAAAGAAGTGAACAAAGGCAAGGATTTTCCTATGATTATTGTTTCACCGCAGTCGCAATATTTTTGGAACCCAACGCTAGTGGACAATTTTGTCGAGTTTTTGAAGGCAACATATAAGGTAGATAAAAAACGTATTTATATTTCCGGCCAGGGCGATGGGGGCACAGCTACTTTTGCCTACTATGGCACTTACGCAAGCAAAGTTGCCGCAGCAGTGGCCATAGGCGGCCATTATGGAGCTACCATTGCATGCGACGTCAAAGACGTTCCCTTATGGGCTTTTGATGGGGATCAAACGAGCACCAGGTATGGATCGATACCCTTCGTAGCAGCCGTGAATGCGTGCTTACCTACTCCAAATCCGCTGGCAAAAATGACACTTTATGCAGGCGTATCCGGCGAAGCCTGGACGCGAACCTGGGACGGGACAGCAGGAAATGATGTTTACACCTGGATGCTGCAATATAGCTTACTGACCAGAAAAAACACCCTGCCCACTGTAAATGCCGGGCTCGATGATTTTGTTGTAGCGCCTGCCAACACCTCCATACTCAAGGGCACCGCAGCCGATGCTGATGGAGAAATTACCTCTACTAAATGGACAAAGATAAGTGGGCCCGCAAGTGCGAATATTCAAAGCCCGAATTCAATGACTTCCAATGTTTCAAGTTTAGTGGTTGGTGAATATGTTTTTCAATTGGAAGTAACCGATGATCAGGGGGGTAAGGCATACGATCAGGTAAATATTACTGTAGCAAGTATAAATGCCGGAGCTGATTGTGGGTGTGACTTTACAATAGAGCTGAATCAGTATTTTGTAGATGGTAGTAAACTAAGCGGCTTAAAAGGTGGTGATGTCATTTGCATCAAAGCCGGGGTACGTTCGTTTTTGGAATTTAAAAACATAAAAGGTGCTAAAGGAAATCCCATTACCATTAAAAACTGTGGAGGTCAGGTGTTTTTTAAAAACGAAAAGGACAATGGTATTTTTCAATTCAAAGAGTGTGAATACTTTAGAGTGACAGGTACTGGTGATCCAAATTTTAAATACGGCATTAAAGTAGGGCGAGGTGGAGTCGATACTGCGATTCGTTTTGGTGGTGGATGTACGGAATTCGAAGCAGACCACCTGGAAGTTGCTCATGCAGGCTTTGCAGGTATTATGATCAAATCTGATCCTATGTGCAGCATGCCGCAATATTGGAGGGAAAATTTCGAGATGAGGAATTTATTGATTCACGATAATTATATACACGATACTTATGGAGAGGGTTTTTATATTGGACACTACGCTTATGATGGTCTGGACACCAGTTGTGGAAAATTATTTCCTCATCTGATCAAAAACCTTAAAGTCTACAACAATTATACCTTCAATACCGGAGCTGAAGGTATTGATGTGGGTTGTGCAGACGAAGGGATGGAAATTTATGATAATATAGTAGAAAACTATGGAATAAGTCCCTTTGCCAATTTTCAAAACAACGGTATGATTGCCGGTGGTGGTACTGCAGGTCTGGTTTATAACAATATTATTAAAAATGGGCCTGGTAATGGATTGCAAATCTTTGGTATAGGTGATAATATAGTGTTCAATAACGTAATCATCAATGCCGGCTTTGATGGTATCTATGCCAACGATGCTTCTAATGCCGCGACAAATACCAGCTATGTTTTTGCAAACAATACCATTGTCAACCCAAAAAATGTTGGAATTAGGGTTTCCAATGAGTATATCAAAAACACAATCGTAAAGAATAATATTATAGTTAGTGCAAATTCAACAAAAATTAATGGTGCAGGAATTGTTCAATCGAACAATATTGTAGCCAACGATGCATCAGAAATTAAATTCCAAGATGCCAATGGTGAAGATTTTCGATTGATCACTGGTTCAAAAGCAATTGATGCAGGTACAGATATGTCGGCCTATGGTGTCACCTTTGATTTTGACAAAAACAAAAGGCCATCCAATGGTACTTTTGATGTAGGTGCCTTCGAATTTGGATCAAGCCCGGCAGGCAATGCTCCTATTGTAAATGCAGGAAGTGATAAAACCGTTACACTTCCCGTTTCGAGTGTTTCATTCACCGGCTCGGCAAGCGATGTCGACGGAAATATAAGTTCGTATTTATGGACTCAGGTTTCGGGGCCAAATACGGCGGCATTAACCGATGCCAATAAATTGACCATGATCGCAAGCGGATTGGTAGCCGGAAATTACGTGTTCAAGTTGACGGTAAAAGATAGTGATAACAATACTACAAGCGATCAGGTAGCATTAACGGTGAATGCCGCATCTAATATAGATCCGAACGTAAACGCAGGAGTGGATAAAACTGTGACCCTGCCTGTGGCCAGTGTGAGCATTTCGGGTACTGCGTCCGATCCGGATGGCAGCATTGCCAAAATAGCATGGACACAAGTTTCAGGACCCAATACTGCCAAATTTAGTGGTGCCAATACCCTTAGTTTAATTGCAAGCGGGCTGATCGCCGGCAGCTATACCTTTAGATTGACCGTGACTGACAATGGAAACATAAGCGCCAGTGATGATATGGTGTTGAAGGTGAATGCCGCATCTAATGTAGGTCCGAACGTAAATGCAGGAGAGGATAAAACTGTGACCCTGCCTGTAGCCAGTGTGAGCATTTCGGGTACTGCGTCCGATCCGGATGGCAGCATTGCCAAAATAGCATGGACACAAGTTTCAGGGCCCAATACTGCCAAATTTAGTGGTGCCAATACCCTTAGTTTAATTGCAAGTGGGCTGATCGCTGGTAGCTATACCTTTAGATTGACCGTGACTGACAATGGAAACATAAGCGCCAGTGATGATATGGTGTTGAAGGTGAATGCCGCATCTAATGTAGGTCCGAACGTAAATGCAGGAGAGGATAAAACTGTGA
>JAAUQL010000146.1 GCA_012033595.1 Cyclobacteriaceae bacterium
CTTAAACGCCAGTTCTAAAACCGAGCTCTGATCCGACTAGTATATATAAATATAGACAAAGTCAGCTATACCCCCCGTTATCAGCCTGGCCTTTTTTGCCGCCTAAAATGGGGAATTCTGACTAACGGTAAATTTACAAAATCATAATTTACTATAAATCAGTATTTTGAACATGTATCGTTAGCTAAAAATTAATCAGCCCTTCAGGAATAGATATCTTGTTTCACTATCTATTCCTGAAGAGCTGATGTGGGGAATTAGGCACAACGATGAACATATGCAAAGTAGGCGATTGCGGGCTTCAAACTTATCAAACCGTTACAATCTTGAAGCGGGCTACAACCGCTGATTTTACTGCCATTTCGCCTATATTGTATAGAACTAAATCCGCCTAAGGGCGGATAGCTCTTTTCAAAGGTAGCATAAATCAATTTGGTCTCAAATCCTTTATAACTGTATGATTCACTTTAAAAACTACAGTTATGAGAAAAAAATCTGGTTTTACCATTGTTGAGCAGGCCATTGAAAAGGTGCCTGCCTTTAAAAATGTGGTCGTAAAGCTCGACCGCCAAGTAGAACTCCGCGGCCAAAGCAAAAGTACCCTAAACAACTACATTCGGCGTATAGCCCTGCTGGTGCAGCATTTCGAACGACTGCCTGAGCAGGTTACGGACGATGATATCCAGGAGTACCTGGTGGCGCTGGCTCGGGATCCCAAGTCACCTTCGCGGAGCAGCTTCAAACACATGGTTTATGGACTGCGTTATTATTACCGGCTTATTGGTCTAAACAAAAAGGCCATTGCACTGCCTTCACTTAAACAGGACACCAAATTGCCGTTGATCCTCAACGCTCAGGAACTCAAGGCACTGTTTAGAGCACCCAAATTGCTTAAGCGCCGTCAGGGGCGCATGCTGATCATAAAGCATTTGCCACGCATACGTTCACCCGCCGGCACTTGCCTTCGATCTTCTTAAAGGCTTTGCTATAGTAGGATCATCTGTGCATCCAAAAAACTTCATTTGCATGTAGTACAGTTTCGTATTGCCTAAAAACTCAGTTTAAGCCTGAAAATCGGCAATTTACAGTACCATATGGACACTGGTGAGCTTTAAAATTGTTATAGAGTATCTGATAAACTGCTTGTCTGGTAACTGAAAACCAGGAACAAATCTTCCCTTACCTTCTTAAAGTGCATAACGCTTTTGCGAGTACGCTGCCAGCGGATGTAGTTCAACCTGGAATAATCGCTTGGCCTTACAGGCCGCTCATATTCCTGTATATTAGGCAACGGCATTGTTTCGTTTCTGTAAGTATATTAATTTCAAGTTTTTATCACTCTTTTCACCTGTAAATAATTCATAAGTCGAGCAGGTCTTGAATAAACGTTCGATTTCTTTCATTAATTTTTTGCCAACTCCCTGATTCTGAAAGTCTGATTTTACAATCAATTTGCCAATTTTGCAGACATTATCAATCAGATATGCTCTTACTGAACCGATAATCTGTCCGTTTCTATCCGTTTTAATCACAATCCCCCTTTGCCACTCTGTTTTTAAAGAATCAATATCCTGAATCAATGGCTTTATATACAAAGAAAAAGAAATGTTTCGCGCTTATATTTTTGCATTTTAGCTCTTAATTGGATTTTTATTGGTGAAAAATGCACTGATTTTACTTGGTTAATCGATATCAATTATTTGTTGGTCAATTGTATATGAGCCTAATACGCCGAATCCACCATCTATATTTGTGAATATTTTCACCGGCTCGGAAAAATTGTCTCCATTTGTGGCAAGTTCCAATGAGCGCAAATACCGGTATAAATTTTCTGAAAGAGAATGGATTTCAACCTTTACATAGTGTTCTGCATTTGAAGCCGAAAAAATGTCTTTTCGTATATATACATTCAATACATACTCTTGTCCTTGAAATAACTTATCAGAAAAAACAGCAAAAAGACTTGTATTAGTTTCTCCAAGCGTTCCTAAAATATCTTTAAAAAGTATTTCCTGATCAACGTAAATCTCAGATGTAAACCATTCAGCTTCTTCCGGACTACTTTCCTCAAATATAGTTTTATCGTGAATAACGATACGATAGAAATTATCTTCATCAGAGATGTCTTTAATTTTAATTTTTGTACGTAAGTAAGATATACCATCCTCTGTTCCGGTAAACCATTCCGGCGTTACTGCCAATATTTGAGGAGAATTGGGTACAATATCCTCTCCTTTTACATAACCGTGTGATTGCGAATAGCCTGAAATTTCAATTTTGTCTCTGGGATTCAATGAGGCTTCAAATCTATAATAACGATGTTCATTTGCGCTATGATCGTAAACGACTCCAACTGGCAAATTATTGATTTTCACTTCAAGATTAGCGTCATCTATGGGTTGAGGATTTTGATTTGAGTATACGAAAACACTCTCTGAAATTTTGATGAGATGAGTGTCCTGACTGCAATCAATCATGGAGTTTAATACCATTTTTGCACCATACTCTTTACTGTTATAATTCACATCATTTTCACACCCGCCACAAATCAATTCTATGGCCAAAATAACAATTATTCCAAATACTGTTGGTTTCATACAAACTAAAATTTATACATATATGATATAGAAGGTATAATCGGGAAAAGTGTCACTTGTTTAAGTTTTTTAGTGTAAACAAGTTTCCCTACATCATTTCTCGACACATCTATTTCTTCATATAATTTAAAAGCATTCATTTGGTTATAGAGGTTGTAGATGCTGAAATTCCAAATTCCACATCTATTTTTCTTTTTTTTGCGCGTATAATTTACCCCTACATCAAGCCTGTGGTATGCAGGCATCCTGTAGTTATTCCGATTTTCAAGTTGAGTCAATTCGTCAAATTTACCGGGATAATAAGGGATATCGGGTGTTACAACCCTCATTACTGGTATGGTCATCATAATACCGGATGAATATACCCAATTTAATGTAAAGTCAATTTTGGAGTTTAGTTTGTGCATAACTAATAGATTGATATAGTGCCTGCGGTCGTACTTTGACGGAAACCAATCGCCAGAATTAATCTTGTTAAATTTTCTTTCTGTTTTAGATATGGTATACGATAGTGTCCCTGTGGTCTTACCTAAATTTTTCTCCAATGCAAATTCAGCACCGTAGGCACGACCAATACCACTTTCTACTTTGTCTTCCCAACCCGAAGAAATACCTGAGAATGTCGCTCCATCTTTGTATTCAATAACATTATTCATATTTTTATAGTAACTGGCAAAAGAAAAAGTAAGTTGTGGTGCAATAGACAGATTAACTCCAAATGAAAGCTGACGGGCTCGCATTGGTTTTATGGAACTGGTAGATGACATCCATAAATCTGTTTGAAGCAATAATGAATTATTTGAAAGCATGTGAATATATTGCTCCATGTGTGTGTAATCGGCGACTATCGAGAGCTTATTAGTCAACATATACCTCAATGAAAGACGAGGGTCAAAGGCATGGTACATTAAACCATCTACGGTGAATAAAGAGAATCTTGTCCCCATATTGGCTTCCAATTTCTTTGATATACTCCAATTATCTTCAAGATAATAAGAGTATTCCCGGCTACGCACTTCCTGAGATGGCTGGGTATTTGGAGTGGTTGCTTCATTTCCACTTGAATGAACCAATAAAACTTCCGGAAAAAAATCATGATAAACAAATTGAAAACCGCTTCTCAAAAAATGTTTATTTGAGGGAGTATATTCACAATTTAACGAAATAGAATAATCATTAACACCCGACTTATAATTCAACGCATCAATAACATTGACACTATCATTTGCATAGCTTTTATCCACTGTTGTTTTATACTGGTATTTATTATAAGCAAAAGTAGTATTGAGAAACATCTTAGATGCAACGGCACTGTTTAATCGGATAGCGTATATGGTGTTTCCCCATTTCCAATCTTGCACTGATGCAGAATTCGAAATCTCTTCATTAGGAGTATTGTTCAGAACCGAATTGCCATTTCGATCCGGAATATCATCTTGACTGACGGAAATATCACTATTACCAGTCCTGTTCATTAGTTTATCCCTTCCGTTATAAACCATAGTATATATAGAAGTTTTATCACCTATCTTATGATGAATTTTAGCACTAATATCATAAAAACTAAAATTCGTCCTGTTTGTCTCAAAATCATCGGCATTTGCCAGTTCTTGAAGTCCTATAAGATAAAGATCAACCAATGAACGCCTTGCAGAAAAGAAGAATGATGTTCTGTCTTTGACAATTGGACCTTCAAAATTAACACTGCCAGCCAGTAGACCCAGAGTTGCCGAACCGGAAAAAGCGTCCTTGTTCCCATCTTTAGTGTTTATATCAATAACTGATGAAAGCCGTCCACCAAAACAAGCTGGGTAGCCGGATTTGTACAAAGTGACATTTTTTAGAGCTTCTGTATTAAAAACTGATAGAAAGCCAAAAGCATGATCTGCATTATATATTGGAATGCCATCAAGTAGAATTAAATTTTGGTCTGGACTGCCTCCGCGAACGGTTAAATTGCTCTTGCCTTCTGCTGTTTGTTGCACACCGGGAACAAATTGAAGCGACTTCATCAAATCACTCTCACCGAATAACTTAGGTATATTTTTTATTGTCGATATAGGAACTGTAATAACACCCAAGCCATTATCCATTCTGATATTGCTTTTGTTTACCTTTATTTCCACATCGGGCATCTGGAATATCGTGGGAGATAACGGTATGTTAATCGTCGTATCTTTGCTTAAACATAAATCAATTACTACAGTTTCATAACCTAAATATGAACAAAGTAATTGCACATTA
This sequence comes from Cyclobacteriaceae bacterium, assembly GCA_012033595.1. Taxonomy (GTDB): domain Bacteria; phylum Bacteroidota; class Bacteroidia; order Cytophagales; family Cyclobacteriaceae; genus JAAUQL01. Next base: position 4,842 of record JAAUQL010000146.1, read on the forward strand.
CCTTTAGGATGCTCAAAAGAGAAAAAGCCGTATGAATTAGTAATTACACCGAAGGATGCTTCATTATTGCTAATAGTTGCGCCAATCAGAACTTCTTTAGTTTTTATGTCTGTTACACAACCTTTAATGCGTAACATCTGAGCTTTTACTGCAAAAGAAAATATACTGAAAAAGAGGCAGGTAATTATAACACGCATCAAGTTAATTCTGAATTAGTGTAACTGTCATTACTTGGGTTCCGTATTCGATACGAAGCTCTATATTATTTTTTTTAGAATCTTCTTTTGTAGTGATGGTGATAGTGGCATTTCCCTTACCATATACAGGTGAAATCCGAAACCAGTCAGTTTCTGCAAAACTTCCTCCAAATGAATGAGATAATTCGGCAGAAGTTATATTCCATTCGGCAGAAGTTGTAATTTCGAATGACCTTGTTTCAACTCCCGGCTGAAAAGTCAACGTACTTTGATCTACATCCAAAGTTATATCTGCATCGCTATCTTTAGAACAAGAGAAAAGCGATATACAAAATAAAAAAAATGTCAGTTTTACTATTCTTCTTAATAAAGTTTTCATGTTAATTTTTAAATATTTAATCATGTAGATGCAATTTGATGTAGTTTGGTTGCTTTTTGCTGTTGCCTAACGCCACGCTATCAGGCGTGGGGGTTTTTATCTTCTAAAGTTAAATATAGCATTGAAGTTTCCAACAGCTCTGAGCCTTCCTAAACCACAGAAACCCCATGACTGATCAGCGAATGTTGTGAGGCGTCTAATATTTGTGTACCGTTATAAATTCGGAGTGCAAATGATCAAAATCGCCATCCATAGTAACTAATTCTGCACTTGCTACGTGAGCAGTTGCCGCTATCCATAAATCATTTTTACCCATGTTTTTTGCTGATCCATTCAGAGGCTTTTCACTTAGGGTTCCTTGACTATAGGCATCTATTGTATAGTAGGCTTTTATTAATTGATGATCTGAGTTATTAATATCGATAATGTAGAGTTTATCAAGTAACCTATTTAGCTTTTCCAGTTTGGGGCCTCCCCATCCAAGTCTTTTACCCAGTGACAGAAGTTCAGCCTTGGTAACTACTGAAATCATATTAACACAATCTTCGGAATCGAGTCTTAATTCTTGCTCAATGGAAGTGTAACTTTCATGTCCTCTTACAAAAGCAAGACATATATTGGTGTCAAGTAAAAATCTCCTCATAGCATTTTTAGGAGATCTTCAAATCTTTCCTCATCTGGCCATTTACCAACTATATCGGAAAGTTTATTACCTGATTTTTTATCAATTTGTTCTTTTAGTTGATCCTCAATAGAAAATGATTTTTTAGATTTTCGAGAAAAGTAGCTGTCTGAATCGTTTGGCTGATGTACTCGTTTAATTTCAACAACAGATGTTTTATTTGATTTGAAATGGTTAACCCCTGTAATTGTTATTTCTTTACCCCAAAATGGCGAAATATGATCCGCAGTTAATTCGTCAGATAAGAACCCGTTAATAACTCCTTCATTGGTAAGGATTTTTACTTTCAGCTTGCTGTACTTTAACTCTTCTACAATCCCATTTAAATGATAGGTTCTGATTCTGGAGTTTCTTCCTCCAAGATTCTAATTTTATCAAAGTCCGTTTTTCTAAGTTCTAAAGCTTCAAATGATCCTTCATTAGAAATTGTGAAAACTTCATTATCACCAATAAATGACTTTTTAAAATTCTTTAGTTCTCGTAAGAGTGATTTATCCAGTAATTCGGACTCACCATTGTTTCTTGCAACTTCACTAAACGATGAAACAAACAGGGAAATAGGAGTTTGATCTTGTAAATCAATTTGTGATTCACTTCGAAATATGTCCAATTGAACATTGTCTAAAGTATCCTTGAACTTTTCAGATTCTAAGCATAGAATTGTGCTGCCCTTTTTTAAACCACTAAGGGTAATACGCAAAGATTTTTTTAAAGACTCTTTCTTTCGTCCTTTTGAAAGGCTGACCCCTTTTAATCTGATTTGAAGTGCACCTTCTGCGATCTTACTTATTCCTTCGGCAATAGAAGCTAATCTAACAAGGTCAATCTTGCCATTTTCTTCGATTGCGTCCGATATTTTTAATTCATAATTCACTTGTGCAAGGTAGAAATATTAGTTTTAATTTCTAAATTTTATGCGTCAACAAAATGCCTCACAACGGCCTGCGGTATGGTTAGTTGGCGATTTCAAAGCACTTTCTTATCAAGTTACAGTGAAGGTTGATTAAAAGCACAAAACTTTCGCAAACTACTATGCCGCCAATTAACTATGACCGCTTGTTGAACTAAATCCGCCTAAGGGCGGATAGCTCTTTTCAAAGGTAGCATAAATCAATTTGGTCTCAAATCCTTTATAACTGTATGATTCACTTTAAAAACTACAGTTATGAAGAAAAAATCTGGTTTTACCATTGTTGAGCAGGCCATTGAAAAGGTGCCTGCCTTTAAAAATGTGGTCGTAAAGCTCGACCGCCAAGTAGAACTCCGCGGCCAAAGCAAGAGTACCCTAAACAACTACATTCGGCGTATAGCCCTGCTGGTGCAGCATTTCGAACGACTGCCTGAGCAGGTTACGGACGATGAGATCCAGGAGTACCTGGTGGCGCTTGCCCGGGATCCCAAGTCACCTTCGCGTAGCAGCTTCAAACACATGGTTTATGGATTGCGGTATTATTACCGGCTTATTGGTCTAAACAAAAAGGCCATTGCACTTCCTTCCCTTAAACAGGACACCAAATTGCCGGTGATCCTCAACGCTCAGGAACTCAAGGCACTGTTTAGAGCACCCAAATTGCTTAAGCACCGCATTGTCCTAACGTTGATCTATTCAGCCGGCTTGCGCGGACAGGAAGCCATCAATCTGAAAATATCTGATATCGACTTTGAGCGGAACACCATCCACATCCGCCAGAGCAAATACAAGAAAGACCGCATCGTACCGCTGTCGCACTATATGGCACAAGGTCTTAAGTCTTACCTGATGGCCGAAAATCCACACATCTGGCTTTTCAACGGCAAGGAGTCTGACGGGCGTTACAGCGTTAAGGGTCTTTCGTGGGTCATGCGGGAGGCTTTAAAAAAGACCAATATTTCCAAAGAAGTGAGCCTCCATGCGTTGCGTCATAGCTATGCCACGCATTTGCTCGAAGATGGCTTGAACATCGTCACACTCAAAGACCTTTTAGGACATGCCGATATCACCACCACCATGATATACCTGCATGTAGCCCAATGTCAACATGTCAAATCACACAGTCCATTGGATACCCTTTATGGAAAAAAGCCACAAAAGCAACGCTGAGCTTTCAGATGTGGTTCGCAGGTTTGGAAGAGCGCTGATGGAGCAGCACACATTGTCACCACGACAAATAAAAGCACTTAACAACATCCTCTCTTGTCGAACGGCCATCATGGGCGGGCACGAGCAGGTTTGTGAATGCTGTGGCACGGTGGAGTACTCCTACAACAGCTGTCGCGACAGGCATTGCCCAAAGTGCCAGGCCGGCAAGCAGCAGGACTGGATAGAGAAACTAATAGAAGCCACGCTGCCTGTGAGGCATTTTCATATCATATTTACCGTGCCCCACGAGCTAAATCGCCTCTATTTATGGAACCCGGTGCTTTATTGCGATACCTTGTTCAGTGCCGTCAAAAGAACCCTTCATAGCTTTGGTTACACCCATTATGGTTGTGAGACCGGAGCTGTGGCCGTGCTGCACACCTGGGGACAGAACCTGTGGTTGCATCCACACATTCATTGCCTGGTGCCCGCTGCCGGCTATTCTTTGGATGGCAAATGGCGCAGGATTGGC
>JAAUQL010000035.1 GCA_012033595.1 Cyclobacteriaceae bacterium
GCGATTGAGAATCAAGGTGTGTTTCTTATCCATATCAATTTTTGAACAGATGATGAACAAAATTACGGATAAACCCAAAAAATCTGAAAAGTTGTATGGCAAAGTTTGTATCCGCTCCGCCACAATCTAAAACTGCACACCGGCTCTTACCAAAAAATTGGCAATATCAGCGAAATCACCCGCCACATAATCTGCTGACTGCAATTCCTGCCTCGAAAAAGTGGTGGTGATGCCCACGGAGGTCATGCCTGCACGCCGGGCAGCTTCTATGCCATGGGGTGCATCTTCTATCACCAGGCAATGGGCAGGGTCTTCGCCCAGCTTGTCGGCGGCATACAAAAACACATCGGGCGATGGCTTCGATTTGTTGCCTACGTCTTCGATATAGTAAATATGATCGCCAAAAATGTGGGTCAATTGCAGGCGTTGCTCCACCAATACCATCAGGCTCTTTTTCATGGCGGTGGCTATGCCCTTTTTCATTGGCGACGTCGCCATTTTGCCGATGAAGGCATCAAAACCGGCAATGAAGGCGATTTCGCTTGCAAATAGGTCATGGATCAGCAACGATCTTTCCATTTCTATCAGCAGGGGGTCTTCTGCAAGCTGATAATATTCCACCATCAGTTGGGCACCTTCCAGCAGTGTTTGCCCCGCCATTCTCGGCTTTAAGTAAGCCCGGTCATAGTGTAGCTTGCGCTTGCCCAGCAGCAAGTCCTGACTTTTGTCCCAAAGTGCCTCGGTGTCAACGACTACGCCTTCGGCATCGAAAATAATGGCTTTGATGTGTGCTAAATCCATGGATATCAAGATTCTTCTTTGTAAAACAATTGGTAATAGTTCATATGGAGCGCTTCGTCATGGCCTTTTCGGATATTATTGCGATTGCCATGCACGTAGATGTGAAAATTTTTATCGAGCTTAATCACGCTTTTAAAAGCCTTGTTCATCTTTTTGACCGCATCGCTGTTGATGTCAAACTCATCATAGACCTGCATTTGGGTGCGCTGCTGGTAGCTGTCTTTATAGTTTTCGAAGGCCTCAATAATCTCCGGTTCCTGCAACACCTTTTGATGAAAGCTGAGTTTATCGAAGATTTCTTCTTCTCTAAAAAATTTGGCCGACTCCTGCACCAACGACACCTGATCGATACGATCGGCTTCCGGAAAAGCTTCTGTGGCAAAACTCTTACACATTTGAAGGTAGTTTTTGGTATGGAAAAAAGTGTCTTCCTGTGGTTTTACATTCAAGAATAGATCCTTCCAATATCTGGCGTCTTCCCCTTTGTTGGTATTGTCCACCAGCAGCACTTTAAAGCCTTCACCGGTATTTTGATTGAACACCAGGCAGCCCTTATCCAATTTATTGATATCTATGCCGTCGTCGCGGCTTATACCAAATGATTTACCTTCCGGAAACACTTTAAGAAAAGTTTCCTTCTTTTCAGATTTGAAAATGCCCACCACTTCGGTAAGCTCTTCATTGAGATAGCAATTGTCGAAATAGGCCACATAGAGCTCCCCTGATTTGATCTGTGGATAAATCGACTGCTCGTACAGGTGCCTGGCCAGGTTGATGGACTGCAAGTGCAGTGAAGTCTTATTGTTAAAAATCGTTTTCACGTAAGTGTACACCTCATTGAGATTGAGATCGGTCTCATGGCCAAAATTGTAAAACTCCTGTGGTTTGAATGGCTTGGTGAAATAAGTAGTGAGCAGGGCGGCAATGGTACCATCGACGGCAACTTCCTTTTCGGAAATGATAATTCCATCTTCGTTGGTTTTGTTTCCGACCTGGTGAATGGCCAGGTTTGATAAATGAGCTTCTGAAAAGTCGAGCATGGCATTACGTATTTGGGTAGTGTACTATAGAAAATCAATGAAACCAAATTGTTGGCAAAAATAGACACTTGCATCGAAAGGGCTACACCTATGATAGAATAGTTGTGCATGATTATCCCCCCCGGTCAAATGCGCCTACAGGCAAAGATTATTATTGCATTCAATGATATAGATCATTATTAAGGTCAATTGACCACCTTACTTTTGTGGTTCAATTCACAGAAGCAACTTATAGATGAAACAATTTTTGTTTGCAGCCATTGCCGCTACCATTACTTTTAGCTCCTTTGCCGGAGAAGAGGACACTCAATCTGAAGAAAAGCAATTCAAGATTTCCTTGTCGGGATATATAAAAAACGATTTTTTTTACGATACACGTCAGACCGTGGCGGCTCGCGAAGGTCACTTTTGCTATGGCCATCACCCCGCATTGCAGACGCCAATGGCTATGATATCAACGCAAAACCAAGTTTCAATTTTTTGGCTATCCAGTCACGAATCACCGCGGCCTTCTGTGGACCGGAAGCCCTTGGCGCCAAAACCTCCGGTCTGCTCGAAGGAGATTTCTTTGCGCAGACCAATGAAAACATCAACCTTTTCAGACTTAGACATGCATTCATTAAATTGAAATGGGAAAAAACAGAATTGCTCACCGGCCAATATTGGAATCCCATGTTTGTAACGGAGTGTTATCCCGGCACTGTTTCTTTTAGCGCAGGCGCTCCAATACAAGGTCTGGCGCGCAATCCGCAAATCAGGCTTTCGCACCAGATCAGCAATGTAAAACTGACCGCGGCAGCACTGGGTCAGCGCGATTTCGTTGACAATGGCCCCGAGGGCAGAAGTTCGATATACCTGAGGAATGCAGGCATACCCGAAGTGCAGGTGCAAGCGCAACTGGCACTAAAAGGGCTACTGATTGGTGGCGGCATGGGCTACAAAACGATCGTGCCCCGGCTATCTGCTGATCACAATCAAAAGACCTATAAAGTAGATGAAAGCGTAACGTCGGTATCTGCCTTGGCCTTTGCCAAAATCACCACCAAACCGGTCACGCTAAAATTCCAGGCCAAATATGGAGAAAACAATCTTGACATGCTGGCTCCGAGTGGGTATGCAGTGCGATCTGTAGTAGATCAGGAAACAGGCGAGCAAGCATATACCCCACTGACCAATGTGTCCTTTTGGAGTGAGATACATACCAATGGACAAAAATTTCAGGCGGGTGTATTTGCCGGTGTGCTCAAAAACCGAGGCACTAAAAAGAAATAGATGCCGATTTTGCCGGTAATCTGATCGTGTATGGCATGGGTCAGAATATAGAAACACTTTGTCGCATGAGCCCCTACGCTCACTACACTGCCGGCAATCTGCGCCTGGGACTGGAGGTAGAATATACCTCGGCCACCTATGGCAGCAATCATGACCTAAACTGGAAACCCCAACAAACCCAACTGGTCGAAAACTACCGCCTGCTGTGTAGTGTATATTATTTCTTTTGATTGATCGCTACATTACAGCCCGGTCGCAAAGCGATTGGTGATGGCTGCTTTACTTCAATAGACTAACTGTGCGATATCCTTTTCATTCGTGAATGGACGATTTGATGCGGGAACAAAAGACTATTGTCACAGCATATTCGTCTTCGGGCTCCGCGTCTTTTATTATATATTCGCGTTGTAAACAACTTACTCATATCCAAAATGACAAACCGAAGAATATTTTTGAAATCTATGGCTCTGACCGGTGGGGCGATTTTCACTTCCAAGGATATATTTTCAAGACCACTGGATAATGGCCCTTCGATAGCTTGCCAGCAATATACCTGGTTTTCTTATTATCAAAGAGAAGGCAAATCGTGGATGGCAGACCCGGAGGCATCATATAAAGACCTGCGCCAGGCCGGAGTTAAAGCCTTTGAGCCTTCATTTGATACACCTGAGGATGTGCCTGGCAAAATGTTGAAATTAACCAGCAATAAAATAAGCACCAAATCGATGTACGTGAACTCGGTCTTGCACGATGAGCAAATGCTGACGAAAAACATTGCCGAAGTGATGGCAATAGCTGCCGAAGCCCGAAAAAGCGGTATGGAAATATTAGTGACCAACCCCACGCCACTCTCCTGGAATGGCATCGAAAACAAGAGCGACCAGCAGTTGCTTGCCCAGGCCACAGCTCTTGATCAGCTCGGAGAGCAATTGAGAAACATAGGAATGACACTGGCCTACCACAATCACGATGCAGAAATGCGCCAAAGTGCCAGGGAATTTCATCATATGCTCACCGGTACCAGACCCGAAAATGTAAAACTCTGCCTCGACGCCCACTGGATATATCGTGGTGCCGGCAACAGCCAGGTCGCCCTGTTTGACATCGTAACTTTGTATGCCGACAGGATAGTAGAGCTACACCTGAGGCAATCGCAAGATGGCATTTGGAGCGAAACGTTCGATGATGGAGACATCGACTATGCCAGACTGGCACTGATACTTAAACAAAAAAACCTAAAGCCGCACTTGGTATTGGAACAGGCAACTGAAAAAGGCACTCCCAATACCATGGACGCGGTGACCGCTATTGGCAACAGCCTGACCTATGCCAAAAGGATTTTCAGGGACTTTGCATAAAATGGCGGTCATTTCCCATCCATTGAATTACCTCCGAAACTATGGCTTTCGGGTCATTGTGCTTCATTATTAATAATCTCAAAAATGAAGCTGCCCGAAGCCATTTGGATTTTAAAATTCGTTTCGTCCTGATAGACCAACTGTGCATGGTCAGAATCGGTGATTTTTTTGTTGTCCAATAGCACCTGTTCACCATGCAGCCAAAGCGTAGCCGAACTGTTTGGTGGTATGGTGATGTGATAGATAACTGATGACCCGGATTTTTTCCACGAAGAAACAATTTTTCCAAAAGGCCCTTCGTGCTCTGCTGAGAAGCTGTCGAGTCCATCGACGAAATGAGGTTTGAGCAATATGTTTTTAAAGCCCGGTTTTTCGGGATCGGGCTTTATGCCTCCCAGTGCCTTATACAACCAGGCGTTGATCTCGCCAAACATAATGTGGTTGAGCGAAAGATCACTCATGGCACCAATGTCCCAATTTTCATAAAAAGTGCTTGCCCCGTTCACGATCCACCATCCCCATGAGGGGAAAGTTTCTTGCGCCGCAATTTGGTAGGCGACGTCGGCATATCCATTGTCACTCAGCGCATTCAAAATTGCTTTGGAACCCAGCAGACCCACATCGATATGGAAACTGTCGGTAGCCACTTTGGCGGCCAGATTGGCGGCGACCATATTTACCAACTCTTCTGGCACCAATCCCCAGTACAAAGGCACACTCAGCTCGGTTTGCATGCCACTGCCATAGATGCCCGTGCCGCGGTTCAGATATTTGTCGTTTACCGCATTTTTTATTTTTTCGGCCAAAGCCGCATATTTTTGTTCATCTTCCGGTTTGCCCAATATCCCGGCGGTTTGAGACAAAATGGTAGCATCGGCGTAGTAATAGGCAGATGAAGTGAGCTCTTTGGGGGCTTTCGATTTTACCGGCACCCAATCGCCCAATCCCCAATCTGTAAGCCCTGAAGGATACTCATTATCGATATGATCGACATACCTTTTTATGTTTTCATAGTTGTCTTCGAGTATTTTTGTGTCACCATAAAACTGGTACACCTGCCAGGGAATTATCGCAATGGTACTTGTCCAATCAGGCCCGTTGGCCCAGTGATAGCCCCAGCCAGCTGTTGGGATGATGGCAGGCAGCACGCCGTTGGGTTGCTGCTCGTCGCGATGGTCGGCGAGCCACTTTTCGTAAACGGTGATGGCATCATAGCTATACAAACCCGTCTCTACGGCAATGGCCGCGTCGCCTGTCCAGCCGTTTTTTTCGCGTTGCGGACAGTCGGTCGGATAGCCAAATAAATTGGCCAGATAGGAGCTGTTGCCCGCAGCCCATATCCGGTTGATGGTTTCGTTGGAGGCATGAATATGGCCAACAGGTGGCACATCACTGTGCATCACATACCCGGTGAGGCTATGTTGGTGCAATGCGACCGGCTGATCACTTTGCACTTCCACAAACTGAAACCCCTTGTAACTGAACCGAGGCCTGAAGGATTCTTCTCCTTGCCCGCTTAAGATGTATATATCCGTTTGGAATGGGTCGCTGTCATCTGTTGGACGGTAGTGCACATCGATATTGGACTGATCGACATGACCGTCTTCGTTGAGCAATTCGCCATGAATGAGGCGGATGGTGGTGCCCCTGGCTCCACTTACTTTTAAGCCGGTGATACCTGCTATATTTTTACCCAGATCGTAAACGTAGGTTCCCTTGCTGGTTTTGGTGATGCTTACGGGCTGTATTTCATCCACTATTCTAATAGGCCTGGCAGATTGTGCCACGATGTGTTGCGATGGGGCACCTGCTAAAAGGGAGTTCTGCCAGTTTTGATCGTCAAAGCCGGGAGTGTCCCAACCGGGCTGCTCCAGTCGGGCATCGTATTGCTCGCCTGTGTATATACTATTGGAAACCACCGGGCTCAATGCTGTTTTCCATGATTCGTCGGTGCTGATGGTTTCGGAGGTGCCATCTTCATAATCCAGCCTAATATCGAGACAAAACTTTGGCCTGTCGCGCCATGGCGCCTGATCAAAAAACCAAACCGCTGTCGATTGGTGATTGTACCAGCCATTGCCCAGCAATACCCCAATGGCATTGGTTCCTTTGCGCAGTTGATCCGTGACATCGTAGGTGATGTAGAGTGTGCGGCGGTCGTATCTGGTAAATAAGGGGTCGAGCATATGGTCGCCTATGCGCTCACCATTGACGGAGAGCTCGTACAACCCCGCCACTGCGATATATGCCCGGGCAGAAACAATGTTTGCCGGAGCCTCAAATTCCTTTCTGAAATAAGGAGCGGGTCTAAGGTCTATATCACGAGTATCGCTGATCCAGTTGCCTTTCCATCGTGAGCTACCCATCATGCCCGTTTCGAAGGAGGCCGTCTCTGAAACCACATTGTTGTCGTGGCGATCCCAGACCTGAACACCCCAATAGTATTTGGTCTGAGGCAGCAATGCCGGACCTCCATATCGAATCATGTTATCACTTGACGATGTTTTTTTGCTTTCCCACACCATGCTGGTGGTGGTAAAATGCCGGTCATAAGCAACTATAATCTGATATGCCGACTGGGCGCTGCCATTGGTGCTATCGCTCAATGCCCATGACAATCTGGGATGTTCCGTATCTAATCCAATCGGGTTACTAAGGTGCTCGCATCGAAGGTTAACGATTTTTAGCGATTGTTTTTCAGACTGTCTGCAACCTGGCTGCATTAAAATGATCAACAAAAAAAATAGGTAAATTTTCATGATGGCTGTATTTATTCAGAAATCTACAAAAAATAGGTTTTAGGTAGAAACCAAACAATGATCATTTCGAATAGTGCATGCCAATTAAATGCCTGGCCGCCCAGGGCGCGTTTGGAATACGCGAAAGGGTACATGGCGATATTGCATGACAATCGCGACAAGCGAGTGCTACATTTTTACCACCTTGAACATGACAGCATGGGCGGCGCCCAAAGACTTGAGAAAATACAATCCGGGTTTCATTCCACTCATATCGATGGTAAGTCTGTTTGGCTCCCGGGGCAAAGTAACTTTTTGCCAAACCCTTCCCGAAGCGTCAATTAATTCCCAGTGCTTCCCGGGATAATCGTCGTATGCTACATGGAGCGTTGATGACACCGGATTCGGGAATAGCACTATGTTTTCTTTGCTGTCTTCGTGCAGTCCGGTAATTCTGATCACCTGTATTTGCTGAGTGACCGTATCCGCACATCCGTGTTTACTTATTGCCACCACGGTATAGTCATATTCGCCGGGGAGGTCGTACACTTCATTTCGTATGCTGGTGGTATCGAAACTGCCCCCTGGCAACAGCCAAAATGAACTGGCCGCTGCCGTAGAAGTATTGCGGAGTATCGCTTCATTTTCATGGTCGAGGTTGATGATGGCTGCCGGGGTGCTGATGCGTGCTTTCACCGGGTCTATGCCGATCGCCATGCCTGCTGCCGGACTTTCGATCAGTTTGTCCATGCCGGTAATATAATATTTTGCCGGAGCGGAAAGTGGGCCAATATCCATTGAGCGGCCTTTATGCACGAGCTGTTGCATTGCTTCATCCTTATAAAAATAAAACACTTTGCCATTTTCAGGATTCAGGGTTTGGTATTCGTTGGGGCACACTTCCATATCTTCTACCCATGGTATTGCGCTAATTTGCGGGCTAATCATCCTCGAAAGGGTGTCGGTACAGCCATCACTGTCGGTTTTGATCTGAGAAATGCTCATGGTTTCCTGCCCGTATTTATATTCAAAACCGGAAGCCTCGCTGATCAAAGAACCATTAATGTACCAGCTTAGATGTGCTACACTTGTTTCGGTGTCCCGAATATGCAGCAGATACTTTTCGTTGAGATTGAGTGTATCCAAGGCCACCTCGAACCCCATCTGCGGATGACTGACCGCGATGGTGACCGGAATGGCAACGCTCTCATACATACCGGCAGCATTTGCCACATAAAAGACCGTATCGGCGGCTAAATTACCGGTAGTAAGCTGCGACCCTTCAAAAAGCAAATCATTCCCGTTTTTATGCTTAAATACCTTTATATGTCCCGTATTGGTGGCGGAGATCGTGGCTATTGTTCCTTTGCAAATCTGCTGATCTGCCACCATTGGCCGATCAGATCGAAGCCCCACCTGCAACTGCTGCGTGGTGGTGTCGATACAGCCATAGCTGTTGGCGGCGATGAGCCGAATGCGATAGAGGCCGGGCTCCAGATAGGTGGTTTTAGGATTTTTGATGGTGCTGGTATATCCATTGCCAAAATCCCACTGCCACCGGTCGCTTAGGTATGTGGTGTTATCAAAAACAATATTGCCGGCAATTCCGGCCTCCACCAGGAGGGTATCTACTGGCATTGCAAACTTTGCCACCGGTTCACCAGATCTTACGTTCAACTGCACTATCGCACCGGCATAGGCACTGTCTTGATTGATGGCATAGAATATCTGATCTTCGTACAGCGGCGGGGTGATGTAACTTGTTCCGCTATGAAGCAGCGTGGTACCCTGTGCGTCTGCAAAAAATCATAGTGCACGCCGGCAGGGTCGATGATGGCGTTCTCGCCCAGGCAGGCATAGAAAGTTTCGGCCAGTGGCGGATGCGCCGCATAGTCGGCATAGCGCGTTTTGGCGCGCTGCAAGGCTGTGCGCAAACCATCGAGCGAACCGGCTGCCAGCATAACAATTGCGACTTTGGCGCTTTGCTTTGGTTCTATATATATCTCCCTTGCGCCAAGCAACTGGGCGATATCATTGCCTGTTCCCTGTGTTCCGGCCTGGTTTTTTGGTACACTAGATTTAAGGAATTGAAACTTGAGCTGATCTGTAAATAAAGAATCTATATCTGCCGTATTGCCGTGGAGCGAGGCTTTGTCAATAGCATAGCTTGTGGTTTGCTGGTCGGTGAGCAGGGCCATGCCTGCGTACATGCCGTGGCTGGTGTTGTCGAAGGCATAGCCAAAATGCCCGAGCGAATCCCAGGCCATCCGATTGGAGGTAAAGTCACCCAAATCCCAGTCGGCAAACAGAGCGGCATTCAATTTGGAAATGGCGCTATCTCCGGTATTAATGATTCTGTATTCAAAAATCAAACTGCCCTCTTGGCCCACCTCATGCCAGGCCAGAACTTTCTGCTCTATTTTTAGATTTAGCGCCGAAGGCAAAGAGGCCGCAGGCCTGAATACCGATCGCGCATCGAAATCTGCCCGAGCATTATTATACAGTTTCAAATCATTTTCTGACACAAAATCATTGTCGCGTGTCAGCAGCCCGAGGTCATTTACCACATTGTTCATCAGATGTTTGGCGTCACGACCAATGATCAAACCACTATGGACTGCCAATAATTGATGGTTGAAGGAAAGCCCCTTACCCTTTTCGAAATGGTTGTCATCGAATCCGATATCCCCGTCGCTGGCTATGGTCGCGGTAAGTTCGCCTCCGGATATTTCGAAATATGGAGGGGTGGTCTCGATGGAAATGTATTGAAAGTCCGTATAGCTATTGCCCAGAAAATCGACTCTGAAAAGCAATTTTTCGCCCGGTGCCACATGCGATCCCACTACTATGGCCAGGGGCTGCTCCACATTCTTGTACTGTTGAAATGCGCCAAGACTTTCGATATAAATCTGTTCATTGTCCACAGTGGCATTGTTGGATGCGTTGCCGATGGTCACACTCACGTTTTCTGCTTTGCGCAAATAATTGGTAAAGGTGAGAACCACCCTCAGGGTATCTCCCGCAAAAACAAGTTGGTCGTGATTGCCCTGGTATTCCACCGCGCTTATTCTGATGGATGGCGTAATGATATCGCTTAGTGCCCGGTAAACATTGAGGCGGCCGTGTCCTAATTTTCCCTTGTATTCCATATTGTTGCCAATCGCATAGATATCGTCGGAAGTGATGCGTAGCTGCTCCATCACCTGAATGGCCGAAAGCTCCGGAAAGTGCGCCCTGACCAATGCCGCTGCCCCGGCCACCATCGGAGAGGCAAATGAAGAACCGGTAGTCTTTTCATAGCCACCATTGTTTTTGGTAGTGTAGACATTGTTGCCGGGTGCCATTAAATCTATTTTGTGACTGTAGGTGGCCCATGACGCAAGCCTGTCGTCGATGTCGGTGGCACCAACAGAAAGCACATGATCGAAAGATGCCGGGTAAAAATCCAGTTCGCCGGGAGTATTGCCTGCGGCGGCCACGACCACTACATCCTTTTCGAGTACGGCATAGTTGATGATGTCCTGGCCGTATTGCCAGTATTCGCCGGCAGCACCCCAAGACAGGTTAATGACCTTGCAGCCATGATTGGCTGCGTATATGATGCCTTCATAATCGTGGGTGAGCAATTGTGAGGCTGTTTCGGCAATTTTTACCGGAAGGTATTTACTTTTAAAACCCACTCCGGCCATGCCGACGCCGTTGTTGGTGGTGGCGCTGCTCACTCCGGCAACCGGCGTGCCGTGCGGATGGCCATCAGCGGTGGGGTCGTTGTCGGCATCAGCAAGATCCCAGCCCCTGAAATTATCAATATAGCCGTCGCCATCATCGTCCTTGCCATTGATGGGGTCGGCATGGTTGTAGGCTACATTGGCCAGGTCTTCGTGTTTCATGTTTACGCCGGTATCGACGATACCTATTATCATTGACGAATCTGACTGATCGATCTGCCAGCCGTCGTAGGCGCGTATTACCGTAAGGTAATCCTGCAAACCGCCACCAGGCCTGGCCTGAGGATCATTGGGCACAAAGAGCAGGTGGTTTTGCAAATAAGGCTCGGCATACCGGACAAAAGCCAGTTTATTGAGTTTGGCCAATTCACGCCATACATTCGCCCCCGGGCGCAATTTCAATTTATAAATATATTGCAAGCCCGTGTCTGCCAGTCGGGCATTGGTAATGGAACCAGGTGGAAATACCTGCGTGATGCCTTCAGCGTCCACTATTTGACTGATCTGATCCAGCGATGCGGAGGTACCGGAGGCAATACGTCCATTGGATGCCGAAGGAGGATTTAGCTTGATGACAATAATATCTGCGTGGAATTTGGCACTTTGATGGGCAGCAACTAGCTGATGCAACAGAAGTAAAATAATTACCGAAACACTGCCCTTTACCATTCTACACATATTTACCCTACTCAAAAGCATTAAATTTACCCGCACTATTCAATGGTTATACATAGGCCTGATATGGCCAAAGTAACCAAAACATAGGCTTGGAAGTAGAAATGACAGCTAATGATTTATGGTGTTTTCGCCATCAGGCACCAGTAGGCATGGCTGACTGGGTGTCAACCTGTTCAATTCGACCTTCAACATTTGGTTTGGCCACGTCGAGTTGCAGAGATGGGCGATAGCGGGGCACCGGCATTATTTTGTCTGGCTGATTTTCATCTTTTTAACAATACCTGCAAACAGCCCTGGGAAAAACCGCTTGATATACACGCCCATCACTTCTCTGCCACCAAAATACACTTCGCGCTTGTCGGCTTCGACCGCACGAATCATGGCGCGGGCGGCGGTTTCGGCACGCTTACCTTTGGCCTGGTTTTCGTCCATCTGGTTGTGTTTGCTACCATCGCCAGTGACTGCATTGAATGAAATATTGGTTTTGATATAGCCTCCGCAAAATAAGGTGACTCCGATCCCCTTATCAAAAACCTCGGCCCTCAATGCCTCAAAAAATCCGTGTAAGGCGTGCTTTGATGCGGAATACGCCGACCTGAAAGGTGTGCCAAATTTGCCAACCAAACTGCTGGTAACGACAATATGTCCCCCACCCCGGTCGATCATATTGGGCAAAACCAGCTTGGAGAGTTTGACTGCCGAAAAATAATTGACTTCCATCAGCCTGCGATCTACCTCAAAATCAGTCTCAGACACGAGCGATCGCTGGCTGATGCCACCATTGTTGAATAACACATCTATGCCCTGCCCGATTTGCAATGCTGCTCTGGCAGCGCTATCTAGCGCGGGCACGTCGGACAGGTCGAGTGGAAGTATGAATACATTTGACTGCGCTTTTGGCGGGCAATTGGCACGAACAGTTTCGAGGATTTCCTTGCGCCGGGCAGAGATGATGAGCCTGTTGCCCCTGGCCGCCAGTTGGTAAACCAGTTGCTCGCCAATACCCGACGATGCACCGGTAATCCAGATGCTTTTGTTGCTAAGTTTTGTCATTTTTCTTTTCTTCTGATATAATGTACAAAAGCAAAATCATAGTTATTGCGCTCGTCGGCTTTGTATTCTTCACGGCTGGTCTCTTGCCAAATCTCCGGATCTATTTGCGGAAAATAGGTATCTCCTTCGAATGCGGCATGCACTTCGGTAATGATGAGCCGGTCGGCCAGGGGCATTGATTGCCGGTAAATCTCTCCGCCCCCAAGCAAAAAGACGGTTTCAAGTCCTTTCTCTTCTGCCGCATTTATGGCTGCTTCGAGACTGTGAAACACCCTGACGCCCTCGGCAGCATACGCTTGCTGACGGGTGACCACCCAGGAATCGCGGTGCGGCAGTGGATTGGCAAATGACTCAAACGTTTTGCGACCCATAATGAGCGTATGACCGAGTGTGGTCTGCTTAAAGTATTTCAGATCTGCCGGCAGGTGCCATACCAGGTCGTTGTCTTTGCCGATTACGTTGTTGGTGGCCTTTGCGGCCATTATTATTTTTATCATATGGAGTTCCCTCGTAAAAAGTCGCCTGCACTCATGCGTTTTTTGCCTTGAAGCTGGAGATCGAGCACTTGCACCGATCCATCACCGGTTTTCACAAAAATGCCATCATCCGGGTCGGCCATCACAGTACCCGGCTCACCGGCTATGGCTTTTTCATGCACTTTCACTTCATAGATTTTGTAGGTTTGACCGTTGAACGCTGTCCATGCCGTGGGGTATGGCGATAGTCCGCGGACAAAGTCCGTGATTTTTTTTGAAGGCTGCGCCCAGTCGATCTCACAGGTTTCTTTAAAGAGTTTGGGGGCAGTTTGCAAGCCGCCCGATTCATCTTGTACTTTGAGTGTGTAGCTGCCGTCCCTGATCAGTTCTACGGTTTTCAGCACCAGGCCAGCGCCCTTTTTCATCAGGCGTTCGTAGAGCATCCCGACATTGTCCTGGTCAGAAATGGCCTCCTCTTCCTGGAGGATGATGCTGCCGGTGTCAATTTCGTGTTTGATAAAAAAGGTTGTGACGCCGGTTAGTTTTTCTCCATTGATGATGGCCCAATTGATGGGCGCAGCCCCCCGGTATTGTGGCAGCAGCGAGGCGTGCAAATTGAAGGTGCCGTATTCCGGCATCGACCACACCACTTCAGGCAACATCCTGAAGGCGACTACCACCTGCAGGTTGGCCCGATATTTTTTCAATTCTTCGAGAAATTCCGGTGATTTAAGCTTGGCGGGTTGAAGCACGGCAATATTTCTGGAAACCGCATAGTCTTTGACAGGCGAAAAAGTCAGCTTTTGTCCGCGACCCTGGGGCTTGTCTGGAGCAGTGATTACCGCCACGACATTGAAGTGGTGTTCTACCAATATTTTGAGGCTCTCCACGGCAAACTCCGGCGTGCCCATAAATATGATCCTAAGGTCTTTCATCTATCGTTTTTTGGTTTTGTAAATCTCAGACTTTCCTGCCTTTGGGGGAACATTTCAATCTTTATAAAGCAAATATTTGCTCCTGATGTTTTGGTATTGTTGCAAGTCAGCCCTCCAGCTTTGGCGAATTTCGGCTTCAGACATACCGCTTTCTATTTGTTTGCGCAGCTTGTCGGTGCCGGCGAGGGTATCGAAGTAAGCCGTAAAAAACGGCTCGGACTTTTTCCATAGCATATAATAAGTTATCAAATAGCTCAGATCCAGCCTAGCCGCTATACTTGCTTCGCGCAGATCCACGCCATGGCACAGTTTGCCTTCCAGCTTAGGATGCTTCGCCATACCATCTATAGAGGTGGGGGTGAAGGTAAACTGACCAAAATCCTTGTCGGGATAGCCAATCACCTGGAAGGGGAAGACCGTTCCCCGGCCAATGCTCATGGCTGTACCCTCAAAAAAACACAATGAAGGATAGAGGCGCACCGATTGGTCGTTGGGCAGGTTTGGTGATGGTTTTACCGGAAGGGAATAAAAATCGGAATGCCGGTAGTTTTGCATAGGCACCACTTCCAATTCGCAGGTGATGCCTCCATCGAGCCATCCCTCCCCGTTGATCATGTTAGCCAACTCGCCTACGGTGAGGCCATGTACCACGGGTATGGGATGCATACCTACAAATGACCTGAAGGCCGGTTCCAGGATCGGCCCGTCGATATATTGACCATTGGGATTTGGCCGGTCAAATATCATAACTTTTACCTTATTAGCGGCGCAGGCTTCCATCAAATAGTGCATCGAACTGATGTATGTGTAGAATCGGGTGCCCACATCCTGGATATCGAAGATGACCACATCGAGCCCCGACAGCATTTCACGATCTGGCTTTTTGTTGTTGCCATAAAGCGACACTACAGGAATGCCGGTTTTGCGATCAACGTTGTCTTTCACCGTTTCCCCGGCATCGGCCTGGCCGCGAAAACCATGCTCCGGGGCGAAAATTTTCTTTACTTCCACACCTTGTGTCAACAGAAAATCGAGCAGGTGTAAACTATCTACCCGCGAGGTGTGGTTTACCAACAGGCCAACTTTCTTATCCTGGATTTTTGGCAGATACATATCTGTTTGTGCTGCACCATGCAAAAATGGCTGTACCGCTTGCTGAGCCTGGCACGAGGCGATGAAAAAAATTGCCAAAATAGAGCAGGAAAAAAAGCTTCTTATCATATTGGATTGATTATTTTGCAGCTAAATGACCATAATGGTTTAAAATTACCAATATTCTTGAACCTATCTTATTTCATATCGAAAAGAATAAGCGGAAAGGACACCAAATCCTTTTCGGGAATGATTCACAAAATCGCCATCGCGAGTATTGGCATTGGGCTGGCGATTATGATTATTTCATTTTTGATTTTAAAAGGTTTTCAGCTCAATATCCAGCAAAAAATCATCAGCTTTGGCGGCCATCTTCAGGTTACTAAATTCACCCTGAGCCAGTCATACGAAGAAGACCCTATCTCCAAGGAACTGGCCCTGTTTCAGGATTATTCCGAATATCCATACATCGACCATATTCAGGAATATGCCAACAAGGCCGGCTTGCTCAAAGCCAATGAAGAAGTGGAAGGAGTGGTACTGAAAGGGGTGTCCAGCACCTTCGATCTTCAAAATTTTAAACCGAACATCATCAAAGGCGAATTCCCTGATCTCAAAGTCCCCTCAACTTCGCTTGACATCATGATTAGCCAGAATATCGCCGATAAACTCAGCCTGGCACCTGGCGATGATGCGCTGCTGTACTTTATCCAAAACCCACCCAGAGCCCGCAAAATCCACGTCTGTGGCATCTATGAAACCGGCATGGAAGACTTTGACGATAAGATTGTGTTGGGTGATATCCGCCTGGTGCAAGACATCAACAACTGGCCCGACAGCCTGGTTGGAGGATTTGAAATATTCCTGAGTGACTTCAACAATATTGACTACTACGAGGCAGTGCTTGAGGATGTAGTGGGCTACGAACTGTATATCGAAAAAATCAGTGACAAGTTTGCCGAAATATTTGACTGGCTCGCCCTACTCAACCGCAATGTGGTCATTTTTCTGAGCCTCACCCTATTTGTAGCTTGCTTCAATATGGTTTCCATCTTGCTCATCCTCATTATGGAACGCACCCAAATGATCGGAGTTTTTAAGGCCCTGGGAGCTACCAACAAGATCATCAGAAAGATATTTGTATATAATGGCATGCGCCTCATCGGCAAAGGACTGTTGCTGGGCAATGCTGTAGGCATCGCATTTGGCGTGATTCAAAGCAAATTCCAATTGTTCACCCTCGATCCCAAGAGCTATTATATGGAGTTTGTTCCAATATCATGGGATTGGCCGACCATCGTATTGCTCAATGTGCTCACTTTTGTCATGATCAGCCTGGTGCTCACTGTTCCTACCATGATCATCTCCAAGGTATCTCCCATCAAGTCCATCAGATTTGATTGATGAAGGAAGCGACAATCCGGTAGCCTGCATTGTTGAGGCCTGTCTTCAGTGCACTTTTCAAAACATATGTACCCCAAAAAACCTGTCGAGGAGGGTGAGTAAAAAGATGACTCCAAGCACCACCGGGCAGAGGTAGCTGATGGCAAAATCAATATATTTCTCGATCAATGTGCCCTTAAACCCGGGGTAGCCGGTCTCAATTTCCTTGTTGAGGTTGTTTTTTTTCCAGACAAAGGCAGTAAATATGGTAATGAGAAAACCGCCAAGCGGCAATAGCGTATCGCTGCCCACATGCTGTACAAAATCAATAAAACTGGTCGCTTTTTCATTGCCAATGTAGGTTATGAAATTGGTGAAAAAGTAAGAGTCGCCGCTGGAGATAAGCGAGGGCACGCCCATCATAAAGATAAATAAGGCAATAAACCATACAGCATATTTGCGCTCTATCTTCAACTCATCGACTGCATAGGTTACGGGTACTTCCAACAAGGAAATGGTGGAGGTGAGGGCTGCAAATGCAAGCAAAAGAAAAAATAATGCACCAACCAGCCTGCCTACCACCGGGCCTATGCTCTCGAAGGCGCCGGGCAAAATAGTGAATATAAATCCGGGGCCACCTTCCACAGAGGCCATATCGCCATTGCTCAGATAGGCCACAAAGGGAAACATCATGAGACCTGCCAAAAAGGCTATGCCTGCATCAGACAGGGTAATGAGCGCCGATGACGAAATGATATTGTCCTTTTTGGACACATAACTGCCATAAGTGATAAGCGCCCCCATACCCAGCGAGAGGGAGAAAAATGCCTGCCCCAGGGCGTTGTAAACCACTTTAAAGTTGATTTCGGAAAACTGAGGTATGAGGTAGTAAGCAATGCCCTCGAAGGCATGCGGCAGTGTCATGGAATAAAATACCAAAATGATGATCATACCCAGCAAGGTTGGCATCAATATTTTCGAGGCCTTCTCTATGCCACCGGAAATACCCCGGCTGACCACATATGCCGTAGCCAACATAAAGACGACCGCATAGGCACCTACCCGGCCTATATTGTTGATATATTCTCCAAACTGACTGCCGATATCGAAATTGCCCAAGGACAATTGTACAAAGTATCCAAAAGCCCAGCCGGCGACCACATTATAAAAAGAAAGGATAAAAATACCGGCGATAATGCCCAAAATACCCAGAAAGCGCCACTTCGGAAACCCAAGTGCAGTAAATGCCCCTACCGGGTTTTTTTGTGTTTTGCGCCCTATGGCTATCTCGGTAACCATAACGGGAAAACAAAGCAAAAAGCAAAAGAGCAGGTACATGAGCACAAAGGCTGCCCCGCCTCCATTGGCTACTTCAAAAGGGAATTTCCATATATTGCCAAGACCGACGGCACTCCCCGCAGCCGCAGCTATAAACCCAAATTTGTTTGAAAACTTACTTCTACCCGCTGCCATAAATAGCCAAAAATCAATTGCCGTGAAAGGGCACAAAAAAAAGCATAATATTCGATACTTGCCAAATAATTCGCGCTATTCGTTTTATCCAAATATTATTGTGTTTTTGCTTCTGAACTAAAAAAACGTTTGGCAAATGCCTTGAAAATAGAAATGTGCCAACTTCATTTAGCATTGTTGGCAGCTTGAAATAGCTTTGCATATATTTATACCCAAAAAAACAATTCGGTATCGAAATAACTTCATTAGTAAAACGGGGGCACCGGAAACTAAAAAGACAATGGCAGGACGCGCCAGGTCACTCAGTGTAAATACCATAAACAGCAAAGCCATGGACAATAATAAATTGATAGGAATAGAAAAATGGTTCAATCAAAACTGTGGTAAAGTGATCATTGCTTTTTCCGGTGGTGTTGATTCTTGCCTGGTAGCATTTCTGGCCAGAAAATTCCTCGGCAAGCAACATGCCCTGGCCGTAATTGCAGATTCGCCGAGCCTCAAACGCAGCGACCTGCGCATTGCAATGGATTTTTGCCAACAACACGATATCCCTTTAGAAATAGTTCGCACCAAAGAGCTTGAAAACCCCAACTACGCTTCAAATCCTATAGACCGCTGCTATTTTTGCAAATACACCTTGTATGACGAGTTGAAGCTGATTGCGCAAAAATACCCGGGTACCGATATTTTGAATGGACAAAATTTCGACGATCTGGGCGATTATCGTCCGGGCATCAGGGCAGCACAAGAATACAAAGTACTAAAACCACTGGCCGATTGCGCCTTTAGCAAGCAAGACATTCGTGATATGGCCATGTACTTCGGTCTTTCTACCTGGGACAAGCCCGCAAGCCCGTGCCTAAGCAGCCGGATACCCTATGGCCAGGAAGTCACCATTGAAAAACTTCAGCAAATAGAGGAGGCCGAAAACATGCTCAATGCCCTGGGCTTTATGGAAGTTCGTGTGCGGCATTTTGGCGACCGGGCCAAAGTGGAAGTTCCGGCCAGTGAATTAGATCGGCTTAAAATCCACGAAAAAACCATAAGGGCAAGACTAAAAGACATTGGCTTTGCGGATAGCGAAATAGATGAAGAAGGTTTGGTGTCAGGCAAATTAAACAGAGCAATAGCGTGAACGAAAATTTCAGGATAGACTACCAACGCGAAGAGCGGATTGGATTTCAGGAGGTGGTATTTGGTGCATCGAAGACCATAGCGCAGCTCGATGCCATAATTCGCGACTTTCAACAGCATGGTAAAAGCACCTTGATCACCAGGGTACAAAAGGAAAAGGCCGATGTGCTATGCGAAAATTTCTCACCATGTTTTTACGATGTCACGTCACAGATATTTCTTGCCGGTCAATTCCCTACTACAACCATCGAAGGCGAAATCGCCATCTTGTCCGGGGGCACTTCCGATCAGTACCTGGTAGATGAGATTTACCATACCTTGCATTTTGTCGGTCGAAAGGCCGCCAGGTTCCAGGATATTGGTGTAGCGGGCGTACATCGATTGTTGGGCAATATCGAAGCGTTGCGCAAATTTAAGGTATTAATCGTAGTGGCCGGTTTCGAAGGGGCACTGCCTACGGTAGTAGGTGGATTACTTCCCCAGCCGATCATTGCTGTGCCTGCCAGCGTTGGCTATGGTGTTTCTGCCGGCGGCAAAGCGGCACTTTATTCTATGCTATCAAGCTGTGCCAATGGCATTTCCGTGGTCAATATCGACAATGGCTACGGGGCAGCTATGGCCGCCTTTAGGATTGTTTCAAATCTTAAATGAGACAGACCTATATTCGCGGGCTGGGAAGACCGATCTGGCCAAATTGCCATCCATTGGCAATAATTGAAGCAATGAAAGCACAAACATTCAA
Organism: Cyclobacteriaceae bacterium; assembly: GCA_012033595.1. Classification (GTDB taxonomy): domain Bacteria; phylum Bacteroidota; class Bacteroidia; order Cytophagales; family Cyclobacteriaceae; genus JAAUQL01. The sequence goes on from JAAUQL010000035.1 coordinate 19,904, forward strand.
AACCACCTTTTTTGCAATGGTTCTGCTTTTGCTTAGCTCCTTTGCCTTTGCACATCCAACTGGCAATTTGATAACTATAGGAGAATATGTACTATGGTCGTATATAAACCCGATAAATGACCCCAACCATTATGCTTTTGTAATGAGTTGGACAAAAAGTGCTGAACCAAAAGTGTATTTGCAATCAGAGCATGCTGCAAGCGACTTTATGCTCTATACCAACCAAAATGATATCTATTTTATAGAAAGAAAATTTTTGCAGGCTTCAGACGAATTTGAAGTAAGAGTATTAAAATCTACCATTGACAAAGAGCCAAGAGTTATTTGGGACTGGTTCAAAGATGATTTCCGGATTGGGGAAGGTGGTTTTTTTATGCTTTCTGACCATCAAATGGTTTTTGGAAAATACCCTGAAATATATAGCCTGAAAAAAGGAGAACAGAAAAAAAAGTATTTCCACTTTGACCATCCTATAAGTAAAATTCGAGCGGTTGAGCGCAATCAACTCCTTTTATTGGGTGATAACTCTTGCTATTTGGTACAGCAAAATGGAACGATGCTTAAAGAATGGAATGATTTAATTGACCATGATGTGCAACATGCACCATTGAATCTAAATCGGATATTTGATGCAGATTACGCTAACGGCGCATTGCTGATTGCTTATTGGGGCAGTAGGTCATTTGATTTAATCAATGCAAGTGGAAAACGTCAAATCATTGTTCAACAAACCGAACCATTAACACCTCATTGGGTGGCTTTTTGGAAAAATGAGAAATTATTGTTTTCATCCAAGTTAATTTTTGATGGAAGCACCCCTAAACCTCACTTAGTCATGTCGAATGAAATAAACGAATTGAGCGTAATATGGAACCCGCGATAAAAAGACATATTTGAGTGTTGTCAGGTCGGCGCGCGCTTCGGTAGGCGCCAGAAAGGGAGCGAAATGAACTTGCGCCAGCGAAAATAGCAGCTGGCTTTTTGGAATCAATCCCCCTAAGCCCCTTTGTAAAAATAATGCTTTTGATTTTTCCGGCTTTATGGATCAAATTGATTTGCCTCTTTATTCGAGCATTTCAAACCGGCAATTCTAAGAAATGCAAGCTATTGGCCACTCCCCCCCTTCCAAAGGGAGCCCGGGGGGAATTCGGCAACAAATGGATTGCAGCAGATAGACAGAGAATGCCACGTCGCTATGCTGAGCAAGCACGCCTGGCGCTTTAACGGTGTAGCACTGCGTTTACGGGGGGGAAGGCACCTGGCGCTTTTGCCACTCTCAAATGCTGATTGCGCCACGGAAGCCCCTGGCGGCGTAGTACGATTCGGCGCCATTGTGATACACAAAGATATGGCCGTAGCGAAAATCTGCAAAAATGGCTCCGCCAAGTTTACGTATATCAGCCGGTGTTTGTATCCAACTCGAGTTTTCGTATCCAATTTTTTACCGGCTGGTTGCAGCGATTGCAGCTCGCGATATTGCGCCTCCGAAAGCAGCGCTATACCCATCTCTTGTGCCAGATCCATCGCACTGTTTTTCGGTTTGTGCTCTTTTCGCGATTCCAGGGCTTGGCCATCGAAACAGAGACTGCGGCGGCCTTTTGGACTTTCTGCTGCACAATCATAAAAAATGTACGCTCCATTTTGCTGATCGAAGCTGACTACATCCGGCTCACCTCCGCTTGCTTCCATTTGGTGGAGTGACCATAACTTTCCGACATTGGATTCAAGCCTTGCTTGTACTTTGGCCCAGTCCATACCCTCATGCCGATGCATGTTGTTTTCGAACCTGGCCTTTAGCGAAGTGATCAATGCTTCGCGATCTTGCTCTGCCAATTCTTTCTTTGTTCCCATAGTAAGTTAGGTGTATTGCTTTACTGCTACTTGTCTCTTAAACAGTGGAGCATAGTCAAGGGTTGTCCTCTTTTATTAATTTCCTCTTGCCAAAGTGATCAAAATATCTGATCACCAAATAGCCCGTAGCAGTGAAAACGGGTGTGAGCAGGAAGTTTTTGAGTGAGTAAGCCAGCATAAAAAAAGCAGGAGATTTTATAATGAACGCGTCGATCGCGAAAAAAAAGGCGCTCAAGGCGCTGATAAACAGGTAAGGATAAGCAACAATTTCACTTTTCCTTTCGGAAATACACATAGGAAAAAGGCAGCATTAGCCAACAAAAACATATGCCAATAAATGATAATGGATTTGACGGTGACCGTCATGGACAGAGCAACAAGAGCCGGATCGGCTAAAAGACCTCGTTGCTTTATCCGAAGCATGCTTTCCTCTCCCGACCAATTGGGATTGAGCACATAGGTATAGCGGCAATAGGCAAGCGCCAGTATAAGTACCAGTGGCACCAAAAAGAGATATTTTTTCAAGGCCTTGATTTATTTTCTATCGGCAAATTTATTTACCCAAAGTACCCACAGCCCAAAGATGGCTCCGTAAACCAATATTACGAAAGTGTATTTATGGTTGAATTCCAAATATTCCGGATGGTGATAAAAAATGATGCACAACCCCGTGATTCTGATGATGTTCAAAATTAAAATGCCCAAAAAACCCAGCGGCACAAACCACAGCTTGTCCACTAGTCGTCCGCGCATGAGTAAAATAAACCCGAAAAATAAGATAAAAAGCTCCAATCCGCTACACGCAGAGCCAATGCACACGTATCCATGGCCTTCTGAAAAATAATCATCGCCTCGCAGCCATGTAGCAGGTATCGTTGCTCAAAATCATACCCCAATGCTTCCAGAAAAAAAGCGGTGATATCGGCCTGAGGTCTGATAACATAATAATGCATTTGGCTAAGAACGCCGGGAAAGAATGTAGTGAACAAGACCCAGGTCAACAAAAGCAAAAAAGCCAATCCGAGAAAACGAATCAGCCAAAAATGTTCACTGACGAAGGTTTTAATTCTTTCCATCCACCTAATTACAAACTTAAATAGGCCATTTCATGGATTCGATCGCGAAATATGCCCTTCACATCATACAACAGCCCGGATTTGCCCATCAGCTTTTTGAAGTAATCTTCATCGTAGCCCAGGTAGTCTTCATGGTTTACGGCCAGCACCACGGCATCATATCCCTGACCTGGCGTTGATTTGAGCACAATGCCATATTCATGTTCAAACTCTTCTTTATCTGCATAAGGATCTACAGCATCTATATTGATTTTGAATTCCTGCAACTCCCTGATCAGCTCCGGCACCTTGGAGTTGCGGATATCGCTTACATTTTCCTTGAAGGTAACGCCCATCACCAGCACCTTGGTTTGCTTTAGCGATTTGTCCTGATCGATAAGATATTGCACTATTTCTTTGGCGATCTGCGTGTGCACTGCATCATTGATATTGCGACCTGCGGTGATCACCCTTGCAAAATATCCCAGCTCCATTGCTTTGTGGGTGAGGTAGTAGGGATCTACACCAATGCAATGGCCACCGACGAGACCCGGAGAAAACTTAAGGAAATTCCATTTGGTGCCTGCCGCCTCCAGCACTTCATAGGTATTGATGTCCATTTTCTTGAAAATGAGCGATAGTTCGTTCATCAATGCGATGTTGAGATCGCGTTGGGTATTTTCTATTATTTTGCTGGCTTCGGCCACCTTTATGCTGCTGGCTTCGTGTACTCCGGCGGTAACTATGGCGTCATACAACTCCGAGACCAGAGCAAGCGTCTTGGCATCGCTGCCACTCACCACTTTGGTAATTTTGGTGAGGGTATGCAGCTTGTCGCCCGGATTGATACGCTCGGGCGAATAGCCCACCGTGAAATCTTTGCCGAACACCAAGCCCGATTCTCTTTCCAGCACGGGTACGCAGTCTTCCTCGGTGCAGCCCGGATAAACAGTGGATTCGAACACGGCCACATCTCCTTTTTTCAATGCCTGGCCCACTATTTTGCAAGCGCTGAGTAGCGGCTTCAGATCCGGGTTTTTGTGCTCATTGATGGGTGTAGGCACCGCCACCACAAAAAAGGTGCACGTCCTTATTTCGTCGGGGTTGGCAGTAAAAATAATGTCGCAACCCTCAAATTCGGCCGGATCAAGCTCGTTGCTGGGATCAATGGCCTTTTGCATCATAGCCACGCGCCTGGCATTGATGTCGTAACCGACCACGCTGAATTTGCGTGCAAATTCCAACGCCACCGGCAGTCCTACATACCCCAGGCCTACTACGCAGATTTTATTTTTTTTTGATGTGTATTGCTCAATCATAATCTAAAAAATAAGGCGGTAAAATTAATTATTAACCCAGCCCCGGCCAACATTTGGGCTTTTCTTTTCATTGGCCGTGCTATTTACTTATTTTTGCGGCCAAAAACATCCCTAAAAGCACAAAAATGGCCGAATACAAACATAAAGAGATAGAACAGAAGTGGCAAAGTCACTGGGCAAAGCATAAAATTTTCGAAGCGCAAATTGATCGTGCCAAGCCTAAATATTATGTGCTCGATATGTTCCCTTATCCTTCCGGAGCTGGCTTGCATGTGGGCCATCCGCTGGGTTACATTGCTTCCGACATTGTATCCCGATACAAGCGAAACAAAGGCTATAACGTCTTGCACCCCATGGGTTTCGATGCATTTGGCCTCCCTGCCGAGCAGTATGCTATTCAAACCGGACAGCACCCGGCCATTACCACGGCGCAAAACATCAAGCGATATAAGGAACAGCTCAAAGGCATCGGTCTCTCATATGATTGGGACAAAGAAGTACAAACCTGCGACCCGGCCTACTACAAATGGACCCAATGGATTTTTCACAATTGTTCAACAGTTTTTACAACAATGACACCAACAAGGCGGAGCCCATTGCCTCACTGATTGAAATATTTGAAAAAGAAGGCAATAGCCGGGTAGTGGCCGCCTGCGACGAAGATACTCCTACCTTTGACGCAAGCCAGTGGAAGGCCATGTCTGAGCTGACCCAATCTACCATATTGCTGAAATACCGGCTTACCTACCCCGCTGATGCCCTGGTGAACTGGTGCCCCGAGTTGGGTACCGTACTGGCCAATGACGAGGTGAAAGACGGTTTTTCGGAGCGTGGAGGCTATCCGGTAGAGCGTAAGAAAATGCGCCAATGGATGATGCGCATCACTGCCTATGCCGATCGACTCACCAACAACCTGGAGCATCTTAACTGGTCTGAGTCGATGAAGGACATGCAGACCAACTGGATAGGTAAGTCCTTTGGCTGCGAACTCGACTTTAAAGTTAAAGACAAAAACATTGCGCTCACCTGCTTTACCACACGACCCGATACCATCTTTGGCGTGACTTACATGGTGTTGGCACCCGAACATGAATTGATTGCCGAGCTTACCAGCCCGGAACAACGGGCTGAAGTGGAAGCTTATATTCAAAAAGCGATCAACCGCTCAGAACGCGAGCGCATGGCTGAAGTAAAAACCGTATCGGGGGTTTTTACCGGATCTTATGTCACCAATCCCTTTACCAATGAGCAGGTGCCGCTGTGGGTAGCAGACTATGTATTGGCAGGCTATGGTACCGGTGTAGTAATGGCGGTGCCCTCTTCCGACGATCGCGACTTTCGCTTTGCGACCCATTTTGGCTTACCCGTTAAGCGTGTGATAGCAGGAACCGAACGCTTGGAAAACCCCACGGAAATCAAACATGGCAACATGATCAATTCAGGTTTTATAACCGGCCTGGACTCAAAAGAGGCTGTAAAAGCCACCATAGAGCACGCCGAAAAAAACGGATTCGGCAAATCTAAGGTAAACTATCGCTTGCGCGATGCGGTATTTAGCCGGCAACGCTATTGGGGCGAGCCTGTCCCGGTTTATTTCACTGCCGATGGCATGCCTCATCTGTTGCCCAACGATGAGCTGCCTCTGGAGCTACCCCCGGTAGATGAATACCTGCCTACCGCATCGGGTGAGCCGCCGCTGGCACGCGCCAAAGACTGGCTTTATCGGCATAAATATCCCTATGAACTCACTACCATGCCCGGATGGGCAGGCTCCAGTTGGTATTTTCTAAGATATATGGATGCCCAAAACGACCAGGCATTGGTCGGGGAAGAGGCCGTTAAATACTGGAATTCTGTCGATTTGTACATTGGCGGTACCGAACACGCCACCGGGCATTTGCTATATTCCAGATTCTGGAATATGTTCTTGTTCGACAGGGGCTTTGTTTTTCATGAAGAACCCTTTCAAAAGCTGGTGAACCAGGGCATGATCCAGGGTAGGTCGAACACGGTGTACAAGCTCAAAACCGAAAATACCTTTGTTTCATTCGGACTGATAGCGCAATATGACACCATTGAGTTATACGCCGATGTAAATATGGTTTACAATGACAAGTTGGACATCGAAGCCTTCAAAGCGTGGCGCAGCGAGTATGCCGATGCCAAATTTATACTGGAAGACGGCGAGTATAAATGCGGGTTTGTGGTGGAAAAAATGTCGAAGTCGAAGTACAACACCGTGACGCCTGACGCCATGATCGAAAAATATGGTGCCGACTGCCTCAGAATGTACGAAATGTTTCTTGGCCCCATTGAACTTTCCAAACCCTGGAACACCCATGGCATTGATGGTGTTGCCAAATTTTTGCGCAAGCTGTGGGCTTTGTTTTATGACAATGAAGGGAAGCTGCTGATGGTCAATGAAAAACCAAGAGCAGAAGAATATAAAGTACTACATAAAACCATCCGGAAGGTAGAGCAGGACATTGAAAACCTGTCATTCAACACCTCGGTGAGCGAGTTTATGATTTGCGTCAATGCGCTCACACAGTTGAAATGCCACAAAAAAGCCATCCTCGAAGAACTCCTGGTGGTATTGTCCCCTTTTGCGCCGCATATTGCCGAGGAGCTCTGGCAGGCTCTTGGCCATGAAGATAGCATTGCTTTGGCACCGTATCCGGAGTTTAATGCAGCTTTTGTAGAGGAAGACGAATTTGAGTATCCGATTATGATCAATGGAAAAATGAGGACTAAGATTACGTTTTCACTCGAAAAGCCATCCGGGGAAATAGAGGCCGAAACGCTAGAAAACGAAGTGGTGCAAAAATGGCTCGAAGGCAAAAAGCCAAAAAAAGTGATAGTGGTGCCCAGGAAGATAGTGAACGTGGTGGTGTGACAGATACTCGCGGCAGCCGGCGCTATAGGTGAATTAGGTGAACTTGCCAGCTTTTTTCAAAAAGTTCTCCTGTTGAAGCTGCGCCTCTGTGATTGACAAGGCCGCGGTTAATCGCTATTTTAGCAGCTATGTACCGATTAGTTGCCTGCTTTCTGCTCTGTGTTTGTATGCTTGCGAATGTTGCCAATGCACAGCTAAAACAAAATTTAGACAGCTTGCTCAACCAGGAAAAACAGGCTACCGACTACGAAGATCTGCTGAAAACCTACGCAAGCCTGTACAACTACTACCTTTATAATGACCCGGACAAGGCTTTGGCCTATGCGCGAAAAGAACTCGCCCTGAGCCAAAAGATGAACAATGCAGATGGCATAGGCACTGCACTCTATCACCTGGGGGTGTATTATAATAATAGTGACCAATACGATTCGACCCGATACTACTACCTGCGGTCAAAGGAATATTTCGAGCAAATCCCGAATCCGGACAAGTTGCTTTCAGTTAATCATGGTCTGGCGATTCTCGAATACTCCCTTGGCAACTACAGCGAAGCCCTATTAATTCTTGAATCAAATATTCGAATCAACCTCGAACCGTCATATGATTCTTTACTTGCCGACAAAGAGCTCAATATGGCACTCACCTACGACCTGATGGGCAATATTTATCTCTTCAAAGGGAGCTTTCAAATTGCACTGGAAAATTCACTTAAGGGGTTAAAAATTTTAGAAACACTTAACAAGCCAATCCGCAAAGCCGACGCCCTCAACCATTTGGCAGCCATTGAATTTTACCTTGAAAATTTTGAACGTAGCATATCACACAACAAAGAGGCGCTGGCAATCTACCGGGAGCACAACGATTTGTATTACGAAAGCCAGGTGCTCAACGATATCGGCAATGCTTATTTTTATCTTAAAGATTTTAGCGAAGCACGCACTTACCTGAAAATGGCGGTAACGCTGGCAGAAAAGATGGATGCCAAAGACATAATGGGCACCGCGCTAAACAACCTGGGCAAAGTAAGCCGTGAGTCGGGCGCTTTCCAGCAAGCGGTTGCCGATGCAGAAAAAGCGCTGAAAATTCATGAAACCTCCGGCAGCAAAAGCAAGGTGATTGAATCGCTCAATGACCTGGGAAAAACATATAACGCCATGGGCAGACCAGCCAAAGCGATCGACTACTTCGACCGGGCTCTTGCCCTCTCAAAAGAAATTGGCACCAAAGACAACCTGCGAATCAACTATTTCGACAGGTCGGCATCATTTGAGCTATTGCGCGATTATGAACGAGCCCTTCTGGATTTCAAACAATATAAAGCGGCGGAAGACAGTATTTTCAATACCAAAAAATCACAACAGATTGAGGAGTTACGCACCATTTACGAAACCGAAAAAAAAGAAAAAGAAATTGCTTTGCAGCAAAGCGAAATAGCACTGCTGCAAAAAAAGGACGAGCTGAACACCCTGCATAAGACGCTGCTGATTGTTGGATTTACACTCGTTATTGTCATGTTCGCGGGCTTTTATTATGTGTACAGTCTCAAAGCAAAACAAGAAAAACTAGAACGTGCGCAATTGGATGCCGCATTGGATTATAAAAAAAAGGAGCTCATTTCGCATGCATTGCACCTGGCCAACAAGCAAGAAGTGCTGGAAGACCTGAAAGGAAAGGTAGAATCAATGAAAATGGATGGTGGCACTTTTCAGGATTTCAACAAAATTATCAGGCAAATCGATTACAATTTGGAGAATGCAACCAACTGGGAACATTTCATCCGGCAGTTTGAGGAAGTACACCAGGATTTTAACCAGAAAGTGAAATCGCAATTTCCGGAGGTCACCTCCAACGATCTGCGGCTCATGGCACTTATGAAAATGAACCTGTCGTCAAAAGAGATCGCCAGTATCCTCAATATTTCAATGGAAGCAATCAAAAAGGCGCGCTATCGCCTCCGCAAAAAATGGGCATCACAACTGATGAGTCGCTCCAGGATGTAGTTATTGGATTGTGAAGCCGATGGTGCAATAATCATTTTTTGATCGCCAAAGCGCTGGTATCCCTTCTGCCGGGGCAAAAAAAATCCATTGTCCCCCCTTTGTCCACCCCCAAAATTTACTATTCTCTTATACTTGGCTCAGCTTTGTACTGTCCGAAAGAAAATCTTTTGGAAACATGTTGAAACCAAATCATACTATCATGAAACCTTTATTAACCAAATTTTCCTCCAGACATGCCGTTTTGTTTTGCGCACTGGTTTTTCTCTATGCTTGTCAAAAAGACTCAGAGTTTGGTCCGAAAGGGCCCTCTACGGAAGAGATTACAGCATTCAACAATGAAGTGGACGGAATGACACAATTTGAACAACCACAAGAGCTTAGCGAACCACAAAAACTAAGCGAAGAACCTCCGGCTCAGGATCAGAACAATACCACGCTGGAATGCTACACCGCCAACTACAAAGCCGCCCCTGGTTTTGATGAAATGCTCGCCCTCGATCCGACCTCAGACGTGATCTATCCCGGCGCCCTGGTGATTGGCGAATCCATACCAACAGGCGAATACCTGCCTCTGGTAGCAGAAAGGGATTCTATTACGCTATCTATTTCCTTGGAAAACCTGTCAGGAAGTCCGGTGGTAAAGATTGGCGACCCGAAGCTATCGACAGTGCGCGAAGGCGTAAAGAAAATCCTCGATCAGGAGGTGACAGGTGGCACACCGGCAAAGATCAACTACTCCATCTCCCAGGTGCATACCAAAGAACAACTCAACCTCGCCCTTGGCGCAAACTACCGCTCAGCCGCGACTAAAGTATCCGCCTCTTTCGATTTTGAAAGCACCTCATACACCAACAAATTCGTCATGAAATTTTTGCAGGTTTATTATACAATCGATATGGACTTGCCAAGAAACCCGTCTGACCTTTTCACCAAACTACCGGATCCTGCGCTCCTGGGTGCTACCTCTCCTGTATATGTATCTACTGTCACCTATGGCCGCATGATACTCTATACCATGGAAACCAACTACACCAAAACGGAAGTTGATGCCGCATTTTCCGCCTCATTTGGATCTTCAGACGGCTCCATAAATGCTGAGTATGAAAAGGTGTTCAGGGAGTCGAGCATCAAAGCCCTGGTTATTGGCGGATCGGGTGCCGAAGCGGCCAAAACCATCAAAGGTCCGGAAGAGGTGTTTAGTTACATTGCCACCGGAGGCAATTATTCCAAAGATTCTCCGGGAGCACCCTTGTCGTACAAGCTAAGGTATGTGAAGGACAATGCCGTGGCACGGGTGGTGCTGGGGTCAGAATATACCGTAAGAACCTGTGACCTGGCCTATCCTGAATTCAGTATTGAAATGGTCAGCATCAGATGCACCGGGTGCGAAGATGGCAATGGATCTGCCGCAGAGCTGTATGGCAACGTTGATGGATATTTTGTGGTAAAAGATAAGCTATTTGGAAACAAGGTGACGTGGAGGTACTCACGTGACAATGTGTTCTCCTTGGGCAAAGGAGACACCAAACCCTCAGCAGACGCTTTGTCACCACCATATACCGCCCCAACTATACCAAAGACGTGGTGTATATGGGTGGCCGTGTGCAGGAACGCGATGCCGGCGGATTTACCGATCCTGACGATGATTTTGGTTCCGCTTCCAAGAGTTTTACCCTTCAGCAAATATCAGAGGCCAAGACAGGCGGCATCGTGTACGACCTTGATTTCAAACACCTCAAGATCAGGTTTTTGCTGAAAAGGACAAAGTAAAGGAATAGTTGGAAACCAGCCGCGTCCTAAAAGGCGGCATGCAGCGGTTGGTTTCAACTAAAAGGGTCGGTCTATTTGCCGGCCCTTTTTTGTAATTGCCCACCGCAATAGAAGAATATTGAAACAATTACTCCTACAAAAACAAAATTCGCTGCCGAAAACGAGGTACTTTATCCAAATCGAAAGCTTTTAATTAATTTTCATCCAAAAAAATTGCCAATCGCCAACATTATTTGCACAATTAAAATCAGGGTCTAAAAAACACTCAAAAATCCATCAATTCTGCTTATCTTCTAAAATCAACCCCATCCAAACCCAGGCACTTCATTAAATATGCAAAACCTAAGCCACAGCCTCTAAACCAAACCTGGCAAGCATAAAAATACGGGTAAAAAATGCTTCATTTTAAACATATCCAATAGCTTTAATGTATATTTTGCGCATTTGTTATGCTATAACTCACGTATTTAGTAGTGAAATCAAAAACAGAAAATTTAATATATCAGATATGAAAAAGATCGTAATCCTAATGTCGCTTTCAATGCTAGTTTCGGGCTTTTTGTATGCACAGTCAAACGAAAATTACAAAAGCAGAAACCATAAGTTGAGCAAGTATGGCAAGAACGCAGAAGAGAAAAAGCAACATGTGGCCATCTCTACCAAAAAGGTAGAAGCTGATGTCAACGATTACATGGCACGCAATGCAAAATTCCACAAAGGAGATTCACACAAGGACTTGTTCATTCAAAAAGACAAAATCCAGAATGACTACCGGGCATTGAATAACAAACTCAATAAAAACATGCATAACTGGGACGAGGGAGACACCAAGGTTCCGCAGGGTTTTAGCACCCATAAATAAACAAAGGCATTTCCCTCTTGCCCAGGCCAACAGGTGGCCAAAACAAATAATAAAAAGCTGCTTCGATATCGGAGCAGCTTTTTTTATATTGGCCGTATGAGCAATTCTTTCAAACTGGAACTGGGCAGTACCGAGCCTTTGCTTCAGGCCTTTTCTAAAAGTCTGGAGGTGACTGCATCCTGCAACCAAATCGAATTTCCGGGATCGCTTGGCAAAGGCTATTTACATGAATTCAATATTGAAGAGGGTCTTTTGATTTCCTTTGGTGAGGTGTTGCTTTCCACAGAGCTGCACCTTGAAAACAAAGCAGGGCGGTCAAAAAAGAATGTGACCATTTTTTTTAAATACCTGGAAAAAGGCCATACTTTTTTCAAGCCGAGTAGTGGCGAATACAAGGAAGTGAAATCGGGTGGCGTGCAATTTTTTTCATCCAATGTGCACAACCATTTGATATTTCCGGTACATACCCACTGTTTTTTCTTTAGGGTACAAATGACCATCCCCTGGATGCGAGCCAATTTGTCTGAATTTATCGGGCAAAATGAAACATTCAGAGCGCTGATCTTTGGCAGCGCCAAAATCATGCATTTCGAGCCCCTCACCAACCGCTTCATCCGTTTGTTCAGCGACGTGTTCAAATCTGAGTTTGACCCCATGCTCAACCATATTTTGGTAAAAGATAAAGGCTACGAAGCGGTCGTGCTGTTTTTTGACCACTTTTATAAGCAGTTTTACAAAAATCAAAACGACTCGCAGCGCTATACGATCAACGACCAAAAGACGCTGTTTGAGTTAGTTGACTATATTAAAGACAACTTAGAAAAATCATTTACCCTGGATCAGTTGGGCAGACAGGCCGGATTTAGCAAAAGTAAGTTGCAGGCCATGTTTCATTATTTCTTTCATCAGAGCATCTATGCCTATATCAAAAACCTGAGACTGGAGCGGGCCGTGGCGTTGCTCAATGGTACAGACAAAGACATCAAGACCATTGCCCTTCAGTTGGGCTATCGCTCAAGCACACATTTTATCAACATTTTCAAAAAGCACTATGGGGTATCGCCCAAGAAATCCCGGAACGAAAATGAGCCTATAATGGGACCGCGCTAGCCTGTGTGCAACAAGCGTGCGCGACTCCCGGCTTTTCACCTTTATTTGATCTCTATTTCTACCTGGTTTCGGTACAAATCCTCCATGGATTCGCGCTGGCGGATCAACTTGGCTTTGCCATCGATGATGAGCACCTCCGCAGGTCTGAAACGAGAATTGTAATTGGAAGCCATCATAAAACCATAAGCCCCGGCATTTTTGATCATAATGATGTCGCCTTCATGTACTTCATCCAGTTTTCTATCCAGTCCGAATGTATCTGTTTCGCAGATATAGCCCACCACGGTATAAATCCGCTTAGGGCCGCTGGCATTGCTAATGTTTACCATGTCGTGGTACGAATCGTACATCATAGGCCTGATGAGGTGGTTCAGACCCGATTCTACCCCCACAAACACGGTGGCCGGCGTGGTCTTGATCACATTGGTACGCACCAAAAAGTAGCCCGCCTCGCTCACGATAAATTTGCCGGGCTCAAACCAAATCTCCAGTTTGCGGCCATAGTCTTTGCAAAATTCCTTAAACGCTCTGGAAAGCTTTTCGCCCAGATCCTGAAGGTCGGTGGTGACATCGCCATCTTTGTAGGCCACCTTGAACCCGCTGCCAAAGTCGATGAATTTTAAGTCGGGAAAATCTTTGGCCGCATCAAAGAGCACTTCAGCGCCCCGCAAAAAGACCTCTGCATCAAGGATGTCGGAGCCAGAATGCATGTGCAGGCCTATCACGTTGATGTTGTTGCTGGTGATGACGCGATGCAGATGACGAAGTTGGAAGATGGAAATACCAAACTTGCTATCGACGTGGCCTGTCGATATTTTTTGTTGCCACCGGCCATTATATGCGGGTTGAGCCTGATGCACACCGGCACGGTGTCGTGGTATTCGTGGCCAAACTGCTCCAGAATGGATATATTGTCGATGTTGATCATAACGCCAAGCTTGACAGCCTCCACAATTTCGCCAAATGACACGCAATTGGGTGTGAATAATATTTCGTCGGGTTTAAAGCCCGCCTTGAGTCCCAGCAAAACCTCCTGAATAGAAACCGTGTCGAGCTCGGCACCTTTGGCACGCACCAGCTTAAGGATGGAAAGGTTGGTCAATGATTTGCAGGCATACTTTATCTTCAGCTTTACTCCCGGAAATGCCGCTTTTAAATTGTCGATTTGCTGGCCGATCTTGGCAGCATCGTAAACGTAAAGAGGGTTTCCAAATTCACCGACGACATCCAGCAGGTCTACGCCCTGGATAGTGTACCTGTCATTAACAATTTCCATTTTTATTACTGTTTTAAATCAAAAAAAAAGGAAGGCCTATCACCTTCCATCGAAAATTTTGCGCAAAGTTACTATTCTGCGGCGATTATTCAATCAATATTTTCCTGCCAAATACATTTTTATCCTGGTGAATTTGCAATATGTAAAACCCTTTGCGCCTACCGCTCATATCTATGGTGCGTTTATAGCCACCGGAGCTTTCCTGTATGCTTTCTTTAAAGACTTCCTTACCCAGGATGCTACTTATGGTAATGGTGAACCGACCCTGCCGGCCAGGCACGAAGTAGATGGAGAACCGTCCGGCATTGGGATTTGGATAGCAATCAAGCACCACGCCCTCATCGGTGATGAGGCTCGTCAACTTTGTGTCTGGCGTTTCCCTGTTCAATTTGTCTTGTTGGGCCTCCCCGATGGTCTGCCGTACAATGAAAGGTGTAAGCACAATGGCTGCTATCAAAATGAAACTTCTCATATCTTCTTGTTGGTTTTAGGTGGTCAAATGTAGAAGACATCCGCGAAATATGCCTCTTAGGGCATTGTTAAAGAATGTTAAAATATGTTAAATGCCAGTCAATTAGCTGTGTTTGCCGTAATTTTGCCCTATGACCCGATTTTCATTGAAATGGATAATCTTATTGATGGCACTGGTGCTGGTAGGCCTCATCAGCTTCCAGATGTATTGGATCAACAACGCCATCAATTTTAGCGAAGATCGCTTCAGACGCGGAGTGCACGATGCGCTCAATGCGGTATCTGACAAGCTGGAACAGCAGGAAATCGTTTATACCGCGGCCAACAAGCTGCAATATTCCCAACAGGGCAAAACCTGGATAGGGCTTGACAGCATCAAATTTATAAGCAACAAACCTATAAACGAATCGGACAAAGGTTTTTTGATGACCGAAGAAGATGTGAAGAAGTTCTATTTCAAAGCCGACAGCCTTGGGGCAAAGCACGATTCGGGCACACTGGACATACAGCACGACCAGCCATTCAAAAACAACGAAGGCGTATGGATTGACGAGCATGTATTGGTGGAGGTAAAGCGCTTCAAGGCCAACATCGACTCGGTAGTGGAATACAGCGATTCGGCAAAACGCAAGATTCAAAAAGTTGAAGAAAAATCGGAAATGGTGACAGTGGTGCTCAATGAATTGTTTTCGAAAGAACGAAAATTGCAAAACCGTATCGATCCGAGGCAATTGCAGACCCTGCTCCATGCTTCCCTGCAAACCAGGGCATCGATATCGACTTTAACTATGGCGTGATCGACGGAACAAAAGATTCGCTGGTGCTGACCAATGCACCTGTTTTTGGTGCGGAAATCATGGCTTCCGAGTTTCGCACCAATCTATTTACCCGCGACATCATCCCCACCGATAATTATCTGAGCATTCAATTTCCCAATCAACAAACCTTTCTGATAGGCAAAATATGGATTTCGCTAGCTTCCTCGGTGGTGCTGGTGCTGGTCATTATTGGTATTTTTGGCTTTGCCATTTACACCATTCTCAATCAAAAGAAAATCTCGGAGATCAAAAACGATTTTATCAATAACATGACCCACGAGTTCAAAACACCAATATCGACAGTGGCGCTGGCGTGTGAGGCTTTGCAAGATGACGATGTAAAAAAGAATGACACCTTCCTGAAGCGCTATATCTCCATTATCCAGGCCGAAAACAAACGCCTGGGCATGCAGGTAGAAAAAGTATTGCAAATGGCCACGCTCGAAAAAAAAGATTTCAAGCTCAAACTTGAGACACTCGATATGCACGAAGTGATAGACCGTGCCCTGGCCAACATCAACATTCAGATAGAAAAGCGCAATGGCAAAATCGACAAGCGATTGCAGGCCGGCAATAATGAAGTGCTTGCCGATGAAGTACACCTGACCAACATCATCTACAACCTGCTGGACAACGCCAGTAAATACAGCCCCGAAAAGCCAGAAATAACCATTGCCACGCACAACTATAACGGCGGCATCATTGTCCGCATCAGCGACAAAGGCATCGGTATGTCGAGGGAAGTCATGAGCCGGATTTTTGAAAAATTTTATCGCGAACCCACCGGCAACCGGCACGACGTAAAAGGATTTGGCTTGGGATTGACCTATGTGAAAACCATGCTCGATGCCCTTGGCGGCACCATCTCTGTGAAGAGTGAAATAGCCCGGGGCAGCACATTCGAAATATATTTACCGCAAAATGGATAATAAGAAAATATTGATTGTAGAAGACGACCCCAACCTGGGTCAAATACTATCTGAGTACCTGCAAGTGAAAGGATATGATACCACCCTGTGCAGAGATGGCGAAGAAGGCCTGGCTGCCTACCATGCAGCCAAAGTCGATCTGTGTATCCTGGACATTATGATGCCCAAAAAAGACGGCTTTACGCTGGCCAGGGAAATTCGTGACTTTGACAAAAAAACACCCATCATTTTTTTAACGGCCAAAGCCTTGAAGGAAGATACCATAAAGGGACTGAAAATCGGTGCGGATGATTTTATGACCAAGCCGTTTAGCATGGAAGAACTGCAGCTGCGCATGCAGGCCGTATTGCGACGAGTAGGCGATGCAGCAACAGAAGAAGATGACGCTATGCTGAAGGTAGGTAAATTCGACTTCGACACCAATAATCAATTACTGGAGGCCGACGGCCAAATCACCAGGCTGACCACTAAAGAATCTGCCTTGCTCAAGGTATTGGTTCAGCACAAAAATAAAACCTTGCAACGCAGTGACGCACTCAAAAATGTGTGGGGCGACGATTCTTATTTTAATGCCCGCAGCATGGATGTGTACATAGCCAAACTGAGAAAAATACTCAAAGACGATGAATCGGTTAAGATACTTTCGGTGCATGGGGAAGGGTTTAAACTGCTGATACCCTAGTACTTTCTGATGCCCTTCGCTATTACGGTTTTGTTTTTATCTATGGTTTCCTGAAAGATTTGAATGTTTTCCGCTCCGTAGGCTTTGGTCTCCAGGTGCTCCAGATGGTAGCAAATGGCATAGTTTCGGATATTGTAGCCTTTCACACCCAGGTTGATCAGGCGGGCGCCAAATTCCTTATCATTTTTACCTTTGCCCTGCATCGACTCATCATAGCCATTCACGGCCAGTGCATCTTTTTTCCAAAAGGCAACATTGCATCCTCGCAGTCCACGCACCGTTTTGTTTGAATAAAAAAGTGAATGATGTATCCGGCACAGCGCCAGGCTGCGCAGGTAGTGCAGCCCCCTGATCTGCCCGGTTTGGCACAACTCTTTGGTCTTATCCATACTTAGCCGTACCCGCCGACCGATGTTAAGTCGATTTGCACGGGCAATTTTCAAATGGTCATGAATAAAATGCTTGTCCAGGATCACATCACCGTCTATCTGGATGATGAAAGGATGGGTTGCCGCTTCTATAGCCAGGTTTCTGATCTTATTGATTTGGTAGCCACTATCTTCTATCCATATATGAACTATGGGCACAGGCGAGATTTTTTTGAAATCTTCTACTACCTTCAGGGTGGGTGCACCCGAGCCATCATCGGCTATTATGATTTCATCGGGCAAAATACTTTGGTACATGATGCTTTGCAGGCATAGTGAGAGTGCCTCCGGCCAATTGTAGGTGGTTATGAATATGGATGTTTTTAGGTCTTTCATGTTACGCCCGATTTTTAAATATCTTTCAATTTCTATTGTCTCCCTTACATTCTTTACCGTCATCTGCTTTCATCACCCGCATATTTCAAAATCCCTATTTAAGCACAAATTTCTGGAACAAACATTCGAGTTCACCAGTCATTTTTTCATATGTAAAGTGCTCCTGTACCCGCTTAGCAGCATGGTTTCCCATCGACTGTCGCAGGGTATCATTTTCGAGCAATTCCCGGGTTTTATCAAAAAGCTGATCCACATTTTCTGCATCTGTCAAAAAGCCGGAAATGCCATCTTCCACCAGTTCGGGAGCTCCATTTACCCGTGTGGCAACATTGGCTTTGCCCATGGCCATGGCTTCGAGCAGGGCGTTGGGCATGCCTTCGTATCGCGATGTCAACACAAATACATCGGCAGCTTTCAATAAGGCAGGCACCTCATTGCTAAAGCCAATGAAATGCACCATATCGCCAACGCCCATTTTTGCAGCCAGGCTGTTTAGTTCGTTTTTTATTTTCCCTTCGCCAGCTATGATGAGCTGCCAATCGAGATTTTGTTGCCTGGCCCTATATGCCATGTGGATGAGTAAATCAAATCCCTTTTGATGGTCGAGCCTGCCTGCAGAAAATATCGTTTTGCTCCCGGCAGGCAAATGGTACGTCTGGTGTAAGTCGATATGCCTAATGGTGCCGGGCAGCTCTACCCCATTGTAAATTACATGCACAAAATCTTCAGGAATCCATTGGTAAGATTCATAAATGCGCTTGATGGAAGAGGTGTTGGTGATGATGCCGTCGATATACCGGGTAAATGGCCTGATGTACTTTTTTTTATCGCTCAGATTTTGAAGTCCCTGCCTGGCAAAAATGGCGCTAAGACCCACCTGACGTGCAGCAAGAGCCCCTACCTTCACGTCCTTATTTTGGCAACAGACCAGCACATCTATTTTGTGCGATTTCAGATATGACTTCAGCCGGGGCATTTGCCAAAAAGCAATGTCGGCCACTATTCCAAAGTTAAATATACCCAGACCCCTTTCCCTGGATTTTTCTTCTATTACAGATTGTGCCAGGCAGGCAATCGTGACCTGGTGCCCACGAGCCTTCAAGCCTTCTCCCGCTTTCACCATCCATTTCTCACCACCACCCCACTTGCCTTTTCTAAGGGAATTCAGAAATAGGATATTCATTTGTACTTTTTTGAGGCATCAAAAATAGTTAAATAAATTCATCATATAAAAAAGCCCGCTGCTCTCTGCTTGGGCGATGGCACAAGGGGCAACAATTGTATTATGTTGAAAAGTTCGAAACAAGTTGGATACCATGACTCCGTGGGTTGATTGCCTATGCCCATGCAAAAATCATTTTCTGTATGGCTAACAATCTGTACCCAGCCAACGGAGGTAGTTCAACCCGGAATAGTCGTTTCACCTTATTGAAGCCACGTATATTCTCATTTATTTGCGTTTTGTTGTTTTCTCTTCCATATATATGAATCAATTGTACTCTTTACTATTAAGGATAGTATAAATCCACTTAGTAATAAAATGTAAGTCCCATTCACCCACATAAGGTTTATAACCTTACTTTCAAATAAATACATGGTAAAAATGGTGAAGAAAAAAGCAAAAAAGAATACACCTCCCACATATCCAATAATCCCTCTATCAGTTTTAAAATCTTTATTACTCAAAAGATTTTCTTCAAAGAGCGCTTGTTTAAGTGCTCCAATTTCACACTTGGATACCATAAGTGCCCTTTTCTTAAATCTCCAATTAACCAGGTAATAGATGCAAATAGTATTACCAATAAATGTTTTTATTAGTCTTACCCTCTGTATAGTATTTCGATATATCACAGGGCTCCCAGAAGTAAACAGCATTGTATAAATTGCTATTGATAAAAAGAAAAAAGCCCATGCACCTGCAAAAAAAGATATGTGAGGCTGGGAATCATATAATACGGTTGCTAAAAATGTAAAAATGGGTATAAAAATTAGGAATACAATTAATGTTTTAAACGCATTACTCACTGATTTTTCATAGTCTCCCACTGAATCGTTAATTTTATCAACCGAACTAATTACTAACTTATTATCGAATATGTGTAAATATTCATTTTTAGCTTTTATTGTCTTTTTTAGTGCATCCCCAATATATCCAGTTTGTTAGTTCTTCAAGAGTAAGGTCAAAAGCATTTGATATTCTCTTCAAGGTTTCTCCTGTGGGTTCTGATTCTAAGTTTTCAACTCGTTGGATTGTTCTTAATGATAATCCTGATTTTTCTGACAAGTATTCCTGAGATAAGCCTTTTAGTTTTCGCATTTCCTTTACTCCTTGTGCCAATTTTTCTTTTTCCATAAGATTTTTTTTTACAAAAATAATTCAACCCACTTAAGTTTGGAGCAATTTCATTATGCCATCTTTACGTCATTTATTAGTTTAACAGGTGGATTTCGTTTCAATAATCGTTAACTCTTGATGGTATAGTGTGGTACGGGAGTTATAATCGAAAACTTATCAGGTTACAATGTAGTTGTTTGCGGGCCATTTACACCCAAATGCTCTAAACCCCGAATGCTATCTTCTATCCACCCACAATTCTTTTTCATGAAGCATGACTCAAAAACGGTGTAAGCCCAAATACCGACAAGAGACTGTACTATTTGACCATGTCTGAAAACTAAAAACATAGAATAACGTGACACTCCCGGTTTTGCAACTGACAAACCAGGCGAAAATCTTCGCTTAGCTTCTTAAGTCGCATAGCCTCTTAGCGAGGATCCAGCCAACGGGGAGTAGTTCAACCCGGAATAGTCGTTTCACCGTAGAGTCCGTATTTGTTCTTATTTGTCGGGCGTAGTATTTATTTGATTTTCAATTCATTAGTTTGCTAATTTCGTAACTAACCCATAATCCTGCTTCTTTCGTTTTATCAAACTGAATCCAGCATTTTGGCAAATATGAACTGTTTATTTTCCAACAACCGTCCTTTTGTTGTTTCGTCCGCAGATATTCTTTTGCCAAATCACAACGCAAATCTGAATACAAATTATTGTCTTTCAACAATCTAAGTATCTCAATTATATTTGTTTTGTATGAAAATGGATAAGTAAGTTTAGTAATATCCTTCGTTATCGGCTGTCTGTTTGATTGACGGTAATAAATCTGATGGTCAAGAATATATTTCAATCCCAGCGTAAGTTTATGCTCACACTGAGCATTTATGTTAAAATCCGAATACTTTCTGTAATCTGAAAGTGCAATCATTGCCTTGACAACACCAATATAACAGGGCGTAGATTTCATACAACCACCATATTTTAAAATCCTTGAACCAGTCCATTTATTTACTGCTCCACGCTCAATATTTTGATATTTCAGAATCCATTCAATTCCCTTATTTATGCGGTCTCTGTGTGAATAATCCATCTTTATCAAAATGCTTGTTATCATTGAATTATAGCACGATAAAATATCCTCTCTTTTCCCGGTAATGGAAAAACCTTCAT
This sequence comes from Cyclobacteriaceae bacterium, assembly GCA_012033595.1. Lineage (GTDB taxonomy): Bacteria > Bacteroidota > Bacteroidia > Cytophagales > Cyclobacteriaceae > JAAUQL01. The sequence continues at coordinate 41,211 of JAAUQL010000035.1, forward strand.
CGCAAAATGACGAGTCGGCAAGTTTATTAATCCACTTTTGAACGCTATCAAGACGATGTGCAAATGGTATTTCGGTGATTTCGGTCAATCTGTTGAGAAGGTTCAAAATATCAAAGTCAAAGTCAGTCAATAATTCTTTCACTATTTCTGAATTATCAAGATAATCCAGTGCATGATTGAAATCTTTGACTTCTCCTGAATCAACTTTTTGTTTCAAAATCAATGCTGAATCCATGTGTATCTCGGCTTTCTATAATTTATCCAACCTTTGCCTAGCCGCATTTCGGTGTTATACTATAGGTCGGCACCGGCAATTTCAGGGGCTTTATAGTTTTCAACCTTTCAAAAAAAACGCTTCCTTTAATACTGAAACCCTGTTTTTTCTAAAATTTCAAAAGCACCTCGTAAACCTTGTGTATGGGCAGTCCCACCACAGTAAAATACGAGCCTTCTATTCTTGTGACCCCGATCATACCGATCCATTCCTGTATGCCATAAGCTCCGGCCTTGTCATAAGGTTCGAAGGTGTCGATATAATAGCGAATTTCGTTGTCGCTGAGCAATTTGAATTCCACCAACGTGGTGTCGGAAAAGGAGACCATTTGATGTCGGTCTTTGATGCATACTGCGGTGGTAACATGGTGGGTTTTTCCAGATAGTGAACTTAGCATCTGAAAGGCCTCTTCGCTGTCTTCGGGCTTGCCGAGTATCATCTCGTTCACGATTACGGTGGTGTCGGCCGTAATCACAATCTCATGTTCTTTGAGAAAGGGAAATTGTTTGGCTTTTTTCTCTGCAATATACCGGGGCACTTCATCTATCGGTAAGTGAGAGGGATAATTTTCGATGATATCCACCGGTTTTACTATAAAATCTATTCCCGCTTCTGTAAGTATAATCTGACGGCGCGCAGACCTTGAAGCCAGGATTATTTTTTTGTCATCAAACATGTTGGCTGATATTTAGTGCTAATATAATACATAATTGAAATCTTTGCCCTTGGCATATCTTTACTATTTTTACCACCGGGAACACGAAAGCATATGATCGAGGAGTTTAAAAAAAAGTTGAAAATGCAATTGGAAAATGGCCTCCCTGGTGATTTGGCTCATTGTATTATGATGCCGACCGCCCGCGACAAAAACATGATTTTGCCCACTTTCCATACCCCACCTGTCAAAAGTGCCGTGCTCATTCTTTTCTACCAGCATGAGCAGGGTCACCTGGAGTTTCCATTGATCCAGCGACCTGCGTACAATGGTGCCCACAGCGCCCAGATTGGTTTTCCGGGTGGCAAAGCTGAACCGGGTGACCTCAACACAGACGATACCGCTTTACGCGAAGCAAAAGAAGAAATCGGAATAGACCCGGCGCAGGTGGAGGTGGTGGGTCATTTATCAGACCTTATCATCGCTGTCAGTAATTTTGTCGTCACCCCGGTTATTGGTTTTATGGCACACAAGCCCCGCTTCATACCAGACCCAGGCGAGGTGGATGAAATAATACAAGCAAAGCTTACGGACATTGTCGATCCTGCATTGCGGCGTGAGGGCGCTGTGGTGGTACGGGGAAAATACAACCTACAGACCCCGTACTTCCACATCGACAACCGGGTGGTTTGGGGCGCTACCGCCATGATGCTCAGCGAATTGAGCATCTTGGTAGAAAAAAGCGGTTTGTTTGCGTCTACATATAATTACAACAAATAAAATCAATATTCATGCAACACACAGCAGAAGCTTTGATAACGAACGACGCCATAGTCATGGGCATGCTCATGATCATGCTCGCATTGATATTCACCACTGCTGCATCAAAAAATCCGCGATGGCAAAAGTTTTATGGCGTGATACCCATGCTCCTCTTATGTTATTTTTTGCCTTCGCTGCTCACCACCTTTGGCGTGGTCGATCCTGAACAATCAAAGCTATACTATGTAGCATCAAGGTATCTGCTGCCAGCCAGCCTGGTGTTGTTAACTTTAAGTATCGACTTGAAAGAAGTACTCAGGCTTGGCCCAAAAGCTTTGATCATGTTCCTCACCGGCACATTTGGGGTAGTGGTAGGAGGCCCTATCGCTATTTTTCTGATTGCCTTAGTGTCGCCAGATACGGTTGGCGGCGCGGGTCCCGAAGCGGTATGGCGCGGCATGACGACCATAGCAGGCAGTTGGATAGGCGGCGGGGCCAATCAGGCTGCTATGTACGAGATCTTCGAGCCTTCAGACCGATTGTATTCCATCATGATTACCGTAGATGTGATAATCGCGGAGATCTGGATGGCCTTTTTACTGATCGGTGTGGGAAAGTCAAAGTCGATCGACCGCTTTTTCAAGGCCGACAATACCGCAATCATTCACCTCCAAGATAAAATGCATCAATTCAGCAAAAAAAATGCAAAAATACCAACCACCGCCGACTTGATGGCCATTTTGGGTATTGGACTTGGGGCAACAGGCCTCAGCCACTTTCTTTCCGACCACATTGCACTGTATATTCAGCAGCACGCGCCTTTTCTCGAACGGTTCAGCCTCACCAGCGATTTCTTTTGGCTTATTGTGTTGGCCACTTCCTTTGGACTTTTGATGTCCTTCACCCGCATGCGCAAACTTGAGGGTGCGGGCGCATCTAAGGTGGGCACCATCTTTATTTACATACTGGTAGCCACTATTGGCATGAAAATGAACATTCTGAAAATCTTTGATAACCCCGGGTTGTTTGCTGTTGGTGCTGTCTGGATGATGGTGCATGTTGTCTTGCTGGTGGTCGTGGCCAAAAGTATTCGCTCACCATACTTCTTTTTGGCGGTAGGCAGCAAAGCAAATATTGGCGGTGCGGCGAGCGCACCGGTAGTGGCGGCGGCTTTTCATCCATCATTAGCACCCGTTGGCGTGTTGTTGGCTGTGCTGGGCTATGCACTAGGCACCTACGGAGCGTGGATATGTGCCATGCTAATGCAGATGCTTTCTACCAGTCATTAGCTTTTATCAGCAGAATTTAAATACAAAAAACAGAAGCATAGGCCGCACCTACGGGGTAAGAAACCGGAGTTTTTACGCTTTTAAGCTGGCTCCAATTTCCATACCCCGGTACATTCTTGTTTTGCTCGTTGGCACACCTGAAAACAAATAGCTGAGAATCCATCTGCTTCTTGCCTGCCAAAATTGCATTGAAAGACCCTATTCAAGATATTTTGCGGTTTTAAGCTGGTTCTATTAATATCGTGCCTGTGGTTTCCGGGTTAAACTGCCGTGGCGCTGCTGGCATTTCCAGCACCCAATTTGCCGATTTCCTGGTCTATAGTCCACAGACCCAGGCCTTCCTCTCCGATAATGTCAAAAAGTTCGAGTATGCGACGTGCTAGGGTTTCTTCTTCGCGTTGCTCAGTGACATACCACTGTAGAAAGTTGAACGTAGTAAAATCCTTGTTGGAAAAACAATGATCGACCAGGGTATGTATAGATTTGGTAACTTCTATTTCGTGTTCGAGAATCTGCTCGAATATTTTCCTTAACGAGGTAAATTTGAGCGGCACACCCGAAATCTCTGGCTGCAATGCGTGACCCCCAGCCTCGTTGACATAGCGAAACAGCTTCATCATATGCATTTTTTCCTCTTCGGAATGGGCATATAAAAAGTTGGAAGAATTTTGATATCCTTTGATCTCGCACCATGAGGCCATAGAGAGATATATGGCTGAAGATACTGCTTCGAGTTTGATTTGTTTGTTGAGCAACTCCTCAGTTTCCAGGAGAAGTGACCGGTTTTTGGTGATAAATTCATTCATGGTAGTGTTCTGTTTTTAAGTGTATTGTACATGTATAATAAATGGCAAGATATGCCAATTTAATGTGTTTAGCGAATTATTTGTCTATGTCTCGGCCACATTGAAAAGTTGGTTCCCGGACAGGCGCTAACCTTAAAAGATAATAATCTAAAGATTTTGTAATTGTTTGGCAAATGGGCGAGAATAATATTAATAATGGCTACCGAGCGAATATAGGCCATATGTTATTGTCCTCGGTTGAATAAAAACTTTCGCTATGCGGGTCATTCTTCAGCAAAGCAAAACACAAAAAAAGCAAGCCTTGCGACTTGCCCTTTCCTTAAACAGACAACCTAACCATGAAAATGAGTGAAAATAAAAGCTGATTTTATGTTTCACTATGGCAAATAACGCAATTGGATATGCTGAAAACGAAAAATTACTGTTCGATGGGTCTTAACTTCCAAGTTGATACGCATTGAGCCTTTGGCTAAAAAACTCAACACTTAATCATCGTTTTCCGGCCTTAGCCAGAATATGTGCTTGATGTTGAATTATGCCGCTCGCGCTGGAATACCTTATGGTGGTGTAGCTTTTATAAGCTATTGGGCATTGCTGCAGGAACATACATGCCCGAAACAGCATCAATAGAGCATAGCTTCGCCACTTCCCCAACAGGACATTTCCAAAAAATTTGATTTACATCCTGTTTGGCAAAAGGCTTTTTCAGGCGGGGCGCTTTGTAGTGCATGGCCAGCTTGGCCATCTGCCTGAAGTAATTTTCAAGGGTGGACTTTGACCTGCCGTCAATGACCAACTTACGTGTAAATTCTTCACTCATACGACACCATACCTTCAAACGTTGTGGTGCATTTTGACGAACATTCCGGTAATGATTTAATAAATCGAAACACAATAACTACCTTTGGCGTTAGTAATGTAAAATGATAGTATGATTGTTTCATTTGGAACTAAGGATACGGAGAAAATATGGAATGGAGAACGTGTCATAAAGATGCCGATTGAGATACAGCAGATTGGACGGAGAAAATTGAGGATGATTAATAACTCCCAAAATTGGTCTGATTTGAGAATACCTCCATCCAATAGAGTTGAAAAATTACACGGTTCTGATTTCTTTAGCATTAGGATTAATGACCAATGGAGAATTGTATTTAGGTGGATTGATAATAATGCACACGATGTTGAGATAGTTGATTATCATTAAAAATTGGAGGATAATAAAATGAATAGATTAGCAAATATACACCCTGGAGAGATTTTACTTGAGGAGTTTTTACGTCCGCTTGAGATTACTGCGTACAGACTATCAAAGGATACAGAAATACCACAGACCCGTATTTCACAGATAATTAAGAGTAAACGGAGGATAACTGCTGATACTGCATTGAGGTTTTCTTCATATTTCGGTACGACTGCCAAATTTTGGCTAGGACTTCAAGATGACTATGATATCGAAGAAGAGCGAAAAGACAAACAAGATGTATTGGCAAAAATAAAGACAAACGCACCACAACACTTAAGCAACGTTTTCCGGCCTTAGCCGGAATATGTGCTTGATGTTGAACTAAATCGTTCGCGCTGGGATACCTTATATATGTGGGATCGATTTTTCGGTTTTTGGACAAGTGATAAAAAGTTGCGCTGTTCCTGCATTGGATCACCTGTGTTTTACTTCCAAAAAATTTGATTTACAAGCTGTTTGGTTAAAGGCTTTTTCAGGCGGGGCACTTTGTAGTGCATGGCCAGCTTGGCCATCTGCCTGAGGTAATTTTCATGGGTGGACTTTGACCTGCCCTCAATGACCAACTTACGTGCAAATTCTTCACTCTTCGAACGAAAGCCCGCAACCTTTTTGCATGCTTGCTCATAATGTATTTGATTATGGGCATGATGCTGATTTTATACAGCATGCTCAGACTACCCCCCAAAAAGGAGGTTTAGTTCAACACGCGGTATGAAAAATTGCCGGTTTAGTTGGTTAATCAAGGGTTGTAGTCCGCTTTAACTTTTGAGTAGCTGGAAAATGAATGACCCGCAAACGGCAACTTTTCATACCGCCAAACATTAGGTAAATGCGTTTTTTCGATCAACATCGGCTTGAACTAAAATTGATTTTAGAAAAGTTTTGACTAGTTTATATAAAACTATTGATATGGATGATAAAGATTTAAAACGGTTGACTGATTTAGCTAAATCTAAGATGAAATCGGGGATATCCAAGGAATCCGCATTAAAATCATTCATTTCTGCTGGAATCCTCAATAAGAAAGGTGAATTTACAAAACCTTATAAAAATCTGGAATCCTTAATTGTACGGACTCCTTGAGATGTATGCTCAACGCTCCAACCTTATAATTGGATTTCATGGCTGCGATGAAGCTGTCCGTGATGAATTAATAAACAGCCCACAATATATACGCAAAAGTGAAAAGCCTTATGATTGGCTCGGACACGGGATTTATTTTTGGGCGAACAATTATGAACGGGCATTAGAATGGGCGACAGAGAAAACAAGCCGGCACCCAATTAATAAACCTGCTGTTGTTGGGGCTGTATTGGAGCTAAAGTACTGTTTTGACTTATTGGACAGCCGTTTTATAAACACACTGAAAGCCTATTACGAATTGATGGTTGAATCTTACAAATCCCTTGGAAAAGAAATTCCAAAAAACAAGGATTTGCCAAATGATTTGAATAAGGACAAGATAATCCGGGAATTGGATTGCACTGTAATAGAATTCATGCATCAATCCATTTTATCAACCGTGATTGAGGACGAAAACATTAAAGGGTTCAGTGAATATAAAATTTTTGATTCTGTGCGTGGAGTTTTTACTGAAGGAAGCGCAATATATCCTGGAGCAGGAATATTTGATAAAAGCCATATCCAGATTTGTATAAGGAATCCAAATTGCATAAAAGGACTTTTCTACCCCCGAAAGGAGGTTGATTTTTCTCCAAAAAAGCTTTATGCTGAATTAAAAAAGAAAATTCAGTAAAAAAACGCATTACCTACACTTAAGCGACGTTTTCCGGCCTTAGCCGGAATAAGTGCTTGATGTTGAACTAAATCGTTCGCGCTGGGATACCTTATATATGTGGGATCGATTTTTCGGTTTTTGGACAAGTGATAAAAAGTTGCGCTGTTCCTGCATTTGATCACCTGTGATTTACTTCCAAAAGCTTATTGTGGCGTAGCTTCGTTAAGCTATTTGGCATTTCTGCCGGAACATACTTGCCCGAAACAGCATCAATAGGGAATAGCTTCTCCAGCGCCCCAACAGGACATTTCTAAAAATTTGATTTACAAGCTGTTTGGTTAAAGGCTTTTTCAGGCGGGGCGCTTAGTAGTGCATGGCCAGCTTGGCCATCTGCCTGAGGTAATTTTCATGGGTGGACTTTGACCTGCCCTCAATGACCAACTTACGTGCAAATTCTTCACTCATCGAACGAAAGCCCGCAACCTTGTTGCATGCTTTCTAACAAATAGTATTTTTGTTCATAATATTTTGATTATGGGCATGATGCTGATTTTATGCAGCATGCTCAGACTATCTCCCAAAAGGGAGGTTCAGTTCAACACTAACTATCGACCACCCTCCGCGACTATGTTCTAATTTTTTAAAAAGTCATAAATTTACCAGACGATGCAATGGATTTTTCATATCGGCATAGCTCAGAGTATTTTTTCGGCCTTTATTCTTTTTACCAAAAGGCGCAAAAACCAATCGGATGTGGTGTTGGGATTTTGGATGATGTTTATTGCCTTCGAGCTGGTACATATGTTATTGGAAAATAACCACTCGCCACTTCATGGATTTACGTCCAACTTTGGCTTTTACGCCATCACCTTCGGCCCCTTCCTGTTTTTATATACTCAAAAGCTTACCCGTCAGGATCCTTCCTTTCATCCGGTGGACTTGCTGCACTTTCTTCCTTATTTTATTCTTTCTCTTTTGCATCTGATCTTTTTTACAAACAGGCGCCTGGAGTCTGATATAATGATAGAAGTAAGCAACGCCTGGGAATTTTTGATTGCTGCCAGAGTTATCTTTCTGTGTCTTCCTATGGCAGTGTACAGTTATTTGTCTTATCGTATAATCATCAGGCATCAAAAATCCATCAAAGACCATTTTTCCTTCGAATCCAATACCATCACCCTGAGCTGGCTGAGACAAGTCATCCTGATATTTGTGGGTACCTATGCCATATTGATCATCAACGTATTGACCGGCAACATCACCTTGCGGCTTTTCGATTCTTCTCATCTGATCCCGGCTGCCGGACTGACATTTTTTTGTTTCAGCCTTAGCTATTTTGGATTTGACCAACCCGCCATGTTTCAGGCATTGGTGAGAGAAGAAAATCATAAAATGGATAAGACCCCTGTATGGGAAACAAAAAACGTGGAGCTGGAAGACAAACTGATCAAATATCTCATCAACGAAAAACCATTTTTGAAACCCGAGTTGAGCATACAAGAGCTGGCCGATGGTATGAAATGGCCGAGGCACTATATCACCGACACGCTCAAAAACCGGCTGAATAAAAATTTCTTTACCCTTATCAATGATTACCGGATCGCTGAGGTAAAAATGTATCTGGCCAACTCTGAGCACATCAATAGGCCTGTTTTGGAAATTGCACTGGCTTGTGGCTTCAATTCCAAGTCGTCATTCAACGCGATATTCAAAGAATACACCGGCCTGACTCCCTCTGAATACCGCAAGCAGCAACAGGGACTGGCCATGGCCTGATGCAAATGAGCTGCGGTTGCCCAAAATCATGGGTGTTATAAACCATAAGCAGAGCCTGACGAACACCTCCAAGATCATGTTTGTGGGTCATTCACCAGGGTTTAGCCTAATTCCAGCGCCGTTTTTTGAATGGATATTCGCGGAAATGGCTAAGAAAACCTGCACTTGGGGCAGTGATGAGAAAAAATAAAATATCAGACCTCCGGACCTGACGTAATTGATCATGTCGCGGATTTGTAAATTAACCTTAAATTAGTACCTGGAAAAACTGTATTACTTTCATTGACCCAATGACAGATTTTTTTTACTGCATCATTGTCG
>JAAUQL010000147.1 GCA_012033595.1 Cyclobacteriaceae bacterium
CATGGTGGCCATATAGGTGCTGGTTTGCTGCGCCGAACTTGCTGTGGTGAAGGTAAGCCGGACATTGCCCAGGTGGTCCTTCATGTGGTATTGGTATTCGGGGGTGTTCTCCAGCATGATCCTGCCCTCTTCGGTAGCGATGAACTTACGGGCATTGTCCTCATAGACCATGCCACCTACATAATCTGTCGTTTTATCCGCTTGGCCACTTTCTTTCACGATCTTCTGAAGCTTGACTCCTGATGCGTCATAAATATACTCAATGGTGTTTCCATTGCCAAAGGTGATCAGGCTGGGCAGGTTCAGGTGGTTATAGGCTATCGCTGTTATCCCTTTGTTTTTGTCCTCGATCATGTTGCCGTTGGCATCGTAGGCATAGTCTGTGGCTATACCTGGGTTCCCATCCTTGAAATGGTTCTCTTCTCCTGTGTAGGTAGTATTGTTATCTTTTACATAGTTCAACTTGTTGCCGGTACCGGTGTAGTTGTAGTCCAGGTTATCGACATTGGTGCCTGCGGCATTCCTTGTCAATGACATGATATTACCATTGAAATCATAACTCAGGTTTTCATCCCAGTGGGCATTGCTACCTGTAAAGGCGGTGCCGGATCCAAAATGCGAGGTCTTCAATCTGTTCAGGTCATCGTATTTGAAACCATAGCCGGATAAGGTCGTGGTCTGGGCATTCTGCCATTGGATCTCTGAAATATTGCCATTGTATTGGGCTTCGCTGTTCAATGAAGCTGTAAACTGCGGGTCGTTGTATTTCAGCTTCATGCCGAAGTAGTCCCCGGACAAGGAAACGTTGTTCGGGTCGTTGATCTGCGTCAACCAGCCTCTTATATTGTAACGGTAGTCCACTTTTTGGAAATTGCTGCCGACATTTCCATGCAGGTATTTGGTGACCATCTCCCCTAGCTCATTGTAGTCGTTGGTGACCAGGGTGGCTTCATTGGCTCCATTAACCAGGTAGCTGATGGACATTAGCCTGGACATATGGTCATAGGCATAGGTCTTGTCAATCGTCAGGCTGGTATGGCCTGTAGCTGTGTGAATATACTTGTCATGGGTCAGGTCACCCACAAAATTGTAATTCATATAGCTCTTTTCCCAACCGCTCAGGTGATTGGCCGATGCTGCATAGATCGTACGATATTTTTGTCATAGTACATTGCGCTCTCCACCCAGACGCTGGTCTTCAGGTTCTTCACTTTGCCGCCGGTCACCTGCCCCTTTGGTGCCGTAAGTCTGACATTCCCATTATAAGGCGATGGAGGACTTCCGGGATAGTTCAGGTTGCTGTTGGAAATAAATCCATAGTTGTCATAATAGGTAGCAGTCAGGTAGTTGCTATTTGTAAGCCCGGTAGGATAAGATTGGTCGGAATATCCCAGGTCATCGGTAGTACTTGTCCCGCTTCTATATTCATAAAACTTAGTCAGGTTGGACTGGTAATAATTATTTACGTCTGTCTGGACTATTGATCGCGTACTGTTGATCATTTTCTGTCCTGTAAGCACGGGTCGGTTCAATGCATCGTATTTTGTAAATAACCAGTTGTTGGTTTTCCTCTGTTCACCATCCTGAGTTAGCACAAGCCGATCCCTGGCATCATAGACCATGTACACAGGCTGTGCTCCGGGCACTTTCTTTTCGATCAAGCGATTGAGTCCATCGTATTTATAGGAGAACAGGTATTGATCCATTAAGTTTGCACTTAGTGGGTATGGAGCTAATTCGAATCCTGTTGAGCCTGTAAAATTAGGGGATAAGGTTACTGTTACGCCCGGACAATAATAATATTTCTTATTGCTTGTTCCGGTCAGCGTTAGATTAGACGTCACCACCATCACATTTGGTCCTTCATCGATCTGGGTGAGTTGGCTCCCCAGCTTGTTGATCCCTTCAGGTGGAATGACAACCCTGAGATTACCGAAGTCATCATATACATAGTAGGTGTCATAGGTATCCACTCCGTTGCCGGTATTATTTATATTGTAGGAACGCTTCAATACCACCCTGCCTTGTTTGTCCTTATATTCCCGTATTGTTCCGGCAAGCGGGTATGTCTGTGTGCTGCTCCAGTTCTCATCTTTCGTTATGGTCACATACAGCTCATTGGGAGCGTAGTAATGATTTGAAGTAAGCTTGCAATCTCCCAGGGATGTAATCTCCCATGAAAATACTTCATTCGATCCATTGGAAGTATATTCGATTTTAACTGATTTATCATTGGTGGATATATTCTCATTGGGTTGCCACACGGCACCGGGTGCGCCTTGTTTTAGTACCCTGTTCAATGGACTCTTTTCAAATACCGTTTCAGAAAAAGGATGTGAATCATCAGCTATGGCATCGTTTGGGTTATTAAAAAAATTTAGTGCAGTTGCCGTCAAATTTCCATTAGCATCAAGGAGATTATTATTGTAATATCCTGTATTTTGTCCGGGGATTATTGGTAGAAATTTTCTTTTCTCCCTTCCAAAGTTGTCATAAGCTATAGGCTGAATTATATCTTTCAAAAGAGGCGAACTTTGTTTTGATACAACTTGTTTTGGTCGGCCTAGTCCGTCTATATAAGTTATTTGGCGGGTGTTGGATTGAGCCGGTAAGCTTGGAATCGATGAAATTGAGGTGATATTTGGTATTCTAATGGTATTTACCACAACATTATTTTCGCACATAGTTGGATCGATGATCGAGATATTTCCAACTGTTTGCGATGAAGAACTCCAAGCACCTGTTGTTCCCCAACGGGCGCGCAGGTATAAATTTCCGGAAGCAATTCTATTAATGGTAGCACCATAACCCAGGGATGTACTTGTACCTGTTGGTGAAGTTTGCCAATACCAATTTACGCCAGATGGAGGATTGGTATTTCTTGTCACATTTGTTGACCCACAATCTTGGACAATATTGAAGGTCGTATTCGGTGTAGCTATATTGATATTGACTGTAATGCTACCACGCTGTGTATAAGTCTGATCAACAAATACCAACGTTGTACTTGAAGTAGGGGTATTCCATTTTACAGATGCATAATAAGTATTAGCCACGTTCCATTTTGAGATAATTGATCCGTTTCCGGTAAACCAATTTTGGGATGTATATATTGTACCATTATAGAATGTATAGGTATATGTTTCACCTACATATACAGTGGTGGGACCTGTAATATTCTGAGAATGAAGGTTAAAACAAACCAGAAGGGCGAATAGACAAAACAAAAAAGTTCTCATGGTGGTTGCTAAAGTTTGGAAATGGAGGATACATGAAAAATAAATGGGAGTGTGTTTTCACCGTCTTCGATAAATTCAAATTTGACAAGCTTGACCCCGTCCTTTCCGCTGAGCTGTATTGAGCCTTTTTTATCAAGGTATGTGACGGCGAGGGTTCTTGCGCCATCTTTTGAAAAATCCAGCCAATCCCCATTAGATGATTGAATCTTAAATTTGGTAATAAAATCACCATCTTCCTGTAACCACTTCACAATTCCTGATTTATCTGTAATAAACTGACAACGATAGGTTATGGTAGAGTCGCTACTTGTGTCAGTTAACTTATTGACTTCCCACACAATTACATCCCTCTTAAAGTTAAGCTCCTGGGAGTAAGCGATGTATGATATAAAAATAAGCGATAACACTAATATAGATTTCATGAGCTTTCTATTGTTTGTAGATGTATTGATATGAATTAAGTATGTGGTTATTAAAGTCACTGATGGATCGTAAACGAACCAATGGATCGTATTCATAGTATGTAGTAATACCTGACGGATCTGTTTGACTTGTCATTCCTGCTAAAGGATCGTAGGTGTAGGTGTAGATTAGTGCGTTGGATAAGGTAGAATTGTTTCTTAGGCTAGTATTAAAACTATTCCATGTAACCCTCAAGTTTCCGGTTCCGTTATGCATTTTGCTGACTAAGGCGTTCATAAGGCTATTCAGGTTTGCATAACCGACTGAGGCGACGGCCGTGTTAACTGCACCTTGAAGTGTGTTGTAATCAACATTATCTCCCTTTATAACCGGAAGAGAATTATTAATTGACCATATATAGGATATCTTTTTATCAAATTGAGGTTGGACACTGATTATATTGTCATTTAGATCATAATTGAAAAATACATCCTTGTACTCTGTACTTCCTGTAGGATACACCCTGGTAGAAGTCAGATGAATCATATCATCTGAACTATTGTAGGTGTAATTATTATGGCTTTTGGAAGTTTCTAAACCATTTACCTTTGTTTTTTGATTAATAGCAACGCCAAGCATGTTTTTGTATTTGGAGTTAGTTGGATCATACATCTGGACAGGTGCTCCTGATCCGGCATCACTTGGATAAAGGATGTCTGTTTCTATTGTTTGACCTTTGCTGTTTGAAGTGATGATTTTGACAGGATTGCCATGTATATTTCCAACATCATATTTATAGTTCGTAGTAGTCGTTACCCCATCTAATATCTCAACCTTACTAGATAGTAGACCTCGAACTGTTTTTAAATCGTATAACTGAACAACAGCATATTGATCATTCCATTCACCATTCGCATTAGTAGAATAGTCAATAACATTCACTACACGTTTTACTTTTAATTCCTTCCATCGCTCACCAAGCAAATAATTGTTATAGGTATAACTCACTGTAGTTCCATCTAACCTCTTTTTATCCATTAATACTAATTGCCCTTTACCAATCGGACTTTGGGAAGGGATTTCTGGATATCCAAAAATGTAAGGGGCATTGATATCACTATATACATATTTAGTCTTGCTTCCATTAGAACTAATTTCATTGACCGCTCTGTAACCGATGTGATAACCTTGAGTAGTATATTGCGGTGTTGGTGGACTTGATTTAATAATGTATCCAAATACAGCATGTGGTGAATAATAGTATAGACTCAATTCAGGATTATTATTCGGATATTGAACATAATAATTGGTCAACGATACATTTGGATTAATACAATATACCTGTGGGTCTTCATAGGTAAACGTTTTTACAATATCAGGGTCACTTCCACTATTAATAGTTATTTTGGATATTCTCAAGCCCCCTATGTTTTTATTTTGTTCGTCTTTATGAATTTGATATTGAAACTCTGTATAACCTTTAGTGGGATATTGAATTTTTTCTAAAATCAGCGATTTAGTATCTGTTTCAGATATGCTTCGATCGGCATTTCCATTAACAGGGAGAGTTCTTCCTGGCACTGAAAGTCCATTGGGAATTAAACCTATATTTGCATCTCTGCCATTGTAATAACCCCAATGATCCCTAGCCAATGAATACCTTCTCGCCATTGATCTGGTATTATAAGTAAAAATGTAAGGGTTATTTGAAATGCTCCCATCGCAACTTTTCTCAACAATCGAATTTAATTTAAGGCGTTTCGTATCAACAAGGTTGACATATCCACCTGATGCAGCACTCAGAAAATAGGAAGTATTGATTTCGAACTTTTTACAAACGTCATTTTTCCCAGAAATAATTATACTTGACAGGGCTTTTGCTTGTTTATTGTAGCTTGTAAAAATGCCTTTGTCATTTAAATCTTCTCTTATGTTATTTGCAATAAAATCAACGACAATATTGCCCGAACTAGTGGTAATTTTGCTAATTCTTTTACCAAAAACCGTATGCATTAATATTTGAGAAGGAGCTCTTTTCAATACTCCGATAACACCTCCGTCCATCGAATTTTTAAAAATTACCGAATGTGATAATCTATCGCCAAATCCATACTCTTCGGGAGAATAATCTATATTAATCCAACTTTTACCATTTACAGATTCAATCCTATAAAGATACCAACTGGTTGAAGTATTGAATTGATCATAAATATTTACTCCTCCGTCTTTAGCTGTATAATTTTTTTCTGTAGCATTAGAACCGCCAAAATAAAACTTTTTACCATCTGGACTTACTATTAACCATTCACTTAATTGCTCGTTTAAGGGTTCGATATAAAAATCCTCCCATGGAATGGTATAAACTCTTCTATTTTCATCAAAGAAAAACTTGCCTGAATAGCCGTGAAAATTAAATGTATAAATATCTGGTTCTGTATCAAGCACTCCAAGTCCTGCATCTACGAAATAACTTCTATTCGTGTATCGTTTAATTGGATTATTTGGATTAATGTTTTGATTCGGACTGCCATAAGTAGGATCACAAATATATTGATTATTTATTTCCGGTGGCGCCCCCCTGTTCTTGTACCAACCCCACCCTGAACGTGATGAATAGTTTTCATCAATTATAGAAAGCCCTTCGTCCCTACCTCCCATAATTGTCCTGGAAATCACCCCTCCTGCATTCAGTGCCCAGCCGAGTCCTACCCAACTGGCAACTTCATCCACTTTTATACCGGAGCTATGATATGAAATTGAAATTGGCAAGCTTAAATCACCTTCCTCTACAGTGTATATAGGTATCGAGATATTTGGAACGCCAGTATGGTAACTGACAGGTACGTCTCCATACTTACCCAATGATGCGGCATTGGGTGTGCGTGGAATAGGTTCTTTAAATTGATTATCCTGTGCTTGAGCTTTAATAAAAAGGAAGCACAAAAAAATGTGTATAGAAAAGCTCTCATAATTATTTAGTGGTTTTTAGGTTTTCATTTTTCATTCCATGTTGTCATTTTCAGCATTTGGCAATATCCATCTGTTTGTTCAGGAAATAAGTAGAAGGGTTATTCCTCTACATTTCGCTTGCATTAGCGCATCAACTCTTTTACCAGAAAAAAATAGCCAGTAATCAGTACTCTTTTGACTTTAAATTTCACTTTTGAATCCATTATTTATATCCATCTCTAATTCATAAACCCAAATCTCACCACCCACGGACTTCGGTATAGCTTATCCCCATCCAGGGTGAAATTGTATAGGAGTAAAAATTTGCCTTTCAATCCTTTGTATATGCCAAAAGTATTGCCCAATCCGATATTGATGGATTGAGTAGGTTCACTTGATGTATGCTTCACTTCTGCCGATAATACATTGTTCACAAGTACCTCGTATTCTGCATGAGCCAGGAATGATTTGTAAAACCGGTACTCTCCAAATCCCCTTCCGCCTGTTGTCGGCATCTTGTACCGCATCCCCAATGAATCCGTATGATCCAGACGCAACCTGAGCATGCCACTTAGGCCCACCATCCATTTTTTGTCAAGCCGGTAGCCTATCATCGGATTGAAATCCAGGAACAGCGGGTCTCCTATTTCGATATGGAAATCCCCACCAAATACAATCCTTTTTTTAAAAGGCACGCTTTTCAAAGTATTGGTCTTCTTTGCCGTGCTTAGGTCTTCACTATCCGGCACATATTCATATTTCTTTTTAAGTCCTTCTATCTGGCTTTCGCCCTGCTCAATGCTTTCGTTGATATCCTCAAAATGCTTCATCCCTGCCTGTCTTGCTTCCTTCAGCGGGTGTTGGGCCATATCAAAAGACGGTGTATTTTCGCCAAGCTTAGATTTTGGATCTTTTTGGATACTTGCGAGCTGGCCTTGTTCCTCCATAAAGGCTTGATAATAATTGTTCTTCTCTGCCTCGGATTTCACCATTTTATCCAACTGTTGCCATAGCTCAGCACTGTCCAGGTTTATGTCGCCGATCTGTTGTTGCAAGGAGTCTGCCGACTGGGGCAGGAGTCTGTACTGATCCAATTGAGCTCTATAAGGTTGGAGCTCCTCGTTGATCATCGACCGGTATTGCTTTAACTCCGGCAGATTCTCGGTATTTTGTAGCACCCTGGTTAGCAATTCCTTCCGGGTTATCCTGGCATACTTCCCCGTCTCTTTGAACTTCTGATCAATTATTGCTTTGGCCGCTTGTTGTCTTGGGGTCAATTGCTTTAACTCTGGGCTGGCAGATTGGAGTTCGTTATTTTTCAACTCAGTAGTTAATGAGTCTGTAGTCCTTTTTAAGTCCTTAAATTGTTGTTTGACCAGTGTGGTACTGTCTTTTCTGAATTGCTTGTATTGATCATGGAGTTCTTTAGTCATACGGATCTGATGTTCCAGGTCTTCGGAGTAATTCAATGTCGTCTTGAGTTGGCAGAAGGCCTGCGAATTTATAGCCAAGATAATCAGCAACATTTCAATACTAAATCGCATCGGCATGTCACCAATGATGTGCCCTGACCTTATTATACTTTTCGCTATAGTTCTTCGCTTCTTCAAATTTCTATCTTCTGTTTAAGCAGTTCATTCTCTGCTTTCAACTGCTCTACCACTTGCTTCATTTGGATCATATAAAGCGTCAGTTCTTCGATTTTCTGAAGTAGCATATTGCACATTGTCTGAACTGGGATGGCTATGATGTTCGTGATAATCATGATGTTTTATATTTATTCAATCTCGTTATCTATCTTATTTACCCAGTTCATCCCGGCTATCACAGTTCAGACTTATTCATCACAGCCATTAAAGCCTTCAATGTTTTTCATCTCACAAGTCCTACGCACATTGGCTGAACTGGGATGGCGTATGAAATACGCGATATTCATGATGTTTTATATTTATTTATTCTCGCTATCCATCT
>JAAUQL010000036.1 GCA_012033595.1 Cyclobacteriaceae bacterium
TGCGATATATACACCCGGAGGTACGATTGGGTTCTGAGCCAAAAGTGAATTGGAAAAACCTAATAATAAAATGAATGTAAGCTGCTTTATCATGATATAAAAAAGTTATGTTGTTTGTAATCAATATTCCAACAGATAATAAATGGTTTCAGTCTTAGTGCCGTCCAATTGCCATGTGCCATTTTTTACCTCAATACTTTTGCCGGTTTTATTGCCCGAATGATCCAGCACCGATACTTTCGGTGTGGTTTTTCTACTGATCGACATCGTCAATTTTACAGGTTCCAGTTTGATGGGCGCTTGTCCGATTTCGAGCAACTCAGTATGGTCATCGTTGTATTTCATGCCTGTATTTTTTGCCCTGGCCACCGTAGTGACAAGGATTTTTTGCGCATTGGCTATACTGCTATCTCTTTCCAGACTCGACACCAGCACCACTGCAAACTCATTGTCGATACGGAAGCTGAGTTCGTCCAGTACAACATGTTGATCTTTAGCAAAACCCACAATGCCTTTAGTCCCCGGTGAATTGATGGTGAAATAGCCCATGTCCTTTTCACTCCATTGCAGTTGACCTGTGGTAGAGGTCACCTTCGAATCGTGCCAAAGCGAGTCGGGTATTTCAAGGTATTCCGTTTTATTTTCGTCGGCAAAAGTAAGCATGATTTTCCCGGCTGCCATTAGTCGGAGTGGAAAAGAACCTTCGATCACTTTTCTGTCGTGGTCTTGCCGCACTGTTTCATTCAATGGAGTTGCCCCCTTTAGCATAGCATCGATATCCACCTTGCGGTTCACCACTGTTTGTCCTTCTTCAATATCGCCCCGATAAATCATTCGGCTCAAAGCCGGATACAATGCCATTTGCGTGGGTGAAGTCGCGTTGTATATACCGTGCGATTGAATGGTACGTGTATAATGGGGCATATCTGTGGCAAAAACGTACGACGCATCCCATCCTTGCAGACCCAATCCATAGGCAGCAATGATGGGTGAACTTTCGGCAGTCCATTCATTGGGTATCAGACTCATCCATTCAGAAAATGCAAATGGTCGCCCACTCACTTGTTGCAATCCGGCGCCGTACAAACCTGAACCGATTTTGGAAACCATAGCCGCATTGTCGAATTTCCCCGGCTGTAATTGATGCCCCTGACCGCCGCCAAAGTAATTGTGGCGGTCGATCATTCCCACTTCGGCATCAGCATGTAAATTGAGCAAATGAGCCAGCCCGGCTCCGGCTTGCCAGCAACTGCCTACGAGTGGCCCTTTGTATCCTGTACTACGGATTGCAGATTCAAATTTCCTGTAAAACTTCAATTGCTCGAGGTACAAAAATTCTGCTTTATCGAGAATGTGCTGCTTTACCGGCCGGTTATCTTTGACGGCCTGTTCGTATTCCCAGCTAAACAGACCGTGGTTGGGTTGGGGGTAAATATTTTCTCTGAGCATTGATTCGCCTTCAGGAAGCCCTTCGTTGTTCCAGGCCAGCCGAAGTGCCTTGTCTGTGCCATATTTTGCTTTTAACCAAAGGCTGAATTTTTGGCAAAGCAGGGCGCGGTAGGCCGGTGTCTGATGGAGCGTTTCTTCTATAGCCCCCCAAAAGATATTGTCTTCGTTTTGAAATTCGATGAAACTCAGTGCCGGATCGTCGGCATAGCGCAATCCGGTATGTGGATTGACATGGTTTAGCATGTTCACGGTCAGTTCGATGTTGAGGGCTTGCAGGTCTTCGGCAAAGTTGACTAAAGCGGCTGTGCTTCCGTTGAGGTGCGACCATGGAAATATGGTGGCGGCAAGTTCTGAATAGGCTACAAGCCTGCTGCTGTCACCCGGCAGCACCCGGTGTCCATAGATATGCGACCATCCGTAATAAATCCCCTTTTTGCGGAGTTCGTTGCACAAATAGTCGTGGTTTTGCCAGTTTTCGGGGGTAATGATGGTAGAATGCTGGCCATCGGTGGCCTCCCAGGTGAACTTATGAAAACGCACACCATTGAAACCGAAGCGGGATAGAAAATTTGCCCACACTATGGCTTCGTCATGTGCCATAAACGGGAGCTGACTCGCCAAATTGGTGCCCCAGAATTTCACAGGGGTTTCATCTTCGAACACGAGCTTATCGCCCTGCATCATTACGAAACCATGTTTTCCGGCTGGTCTGTCGAGCCAGGTATCCAAGGCTATTTCATTGCTAATGAAATCTTCTGAAGGTCGAAAATCAAACCATGCCGTGTCGCTTTGTGCCAGTGACCAGGTTGACAATAGCATATTGACCATCAGAAAAAACATGAATTTGGGGCTATACATCTTTTTTAGGTTTAGTGCATTTTTGTGGTCTTTCGATTGAACATGGAATCAACGCGTGATTCAGCTTGTAAACATTGAAACTATGACCGAAAGTCCGATCGCCGCCATAAATATCTGCATTTACAATGAAAGGGTCACAATCAATTGATAGCATATCTGCCATCGCATAAAGGAGGAAAAGAAAATTTAGTGGGCTCATTATTTTATCAGAATGCTTATCAAATGACATAAACTGAGCCTGTTGAATACCTCCAATTATCATATTTCCGGCTACCAACGTGTCTTTTTTTTGTTGTGGTAAAAACGTTAGTTTGTCCCAAATTGGTATGGCCGTGATGCACAGCAAGCGTAGCAGTTACGGTTTTTTGCATCCTACTAAATCGAAAAGCGATTTTCCCCGGGCTTTATGCTATATGTTATCATTGTACATAAAATCACCTTCCACAGAAAAACCCGGAATTTTCATATCATACATCATTGCGCTCATTCTGTAGTTGCTAAAAAAATTAAGGTGGTAAAAACAAAAGAAATTCCCAGCAATCCTATTTGTGATGGACTGGGTGCACTACGCCGATTTCGGACTTTTAGATCACTTTGCGGCAAGGCAACCCTGAACCGGTAGGCAGGCCACCGGTAAAACCTGTTTAAATAACTCTTTTTTCTCAAGTTATTTCAAAATAATAGAAATCCTTTATTACAAAAATCACTACCTTTGCAATCCGTTTGAGTAAACGGGTTCCGGTCAGTCCGGAATTATTATTAAACAACAAAGAAATTCATCATTCTTCCCCCAGGAAATGATGAGTAAAGCCATGGGGGAATTAATATGAGTAATTCACAAGACGAAATCAAAAAAGACCAGCCAATCGCTGAGTCTGAAGAACAAGTGACCAGCAATGCTCCGGCAATCGAAGCATCTGAAACAGAGCAAGACGACTTTGAGGAAGATGATCAGGAAGTATTGAAGATCGCAAAGCCCAAGAAGCCGGTCAGGAAAGTATCTAATGAAGAATTTGACTGGGACGATCTGGGTTCAAAAAGCTTTGGCGAACACTATTCTGCCGAAGAAAGAAAGAAAATGGAAGACATGATCGATGGCACCCTGAGGACTGTCAGCGAAAAAGAAGTGGTGGAAGGCCTTATCGTAGGCATCACCGACAGAGATGTAATCCTGAACATCGGATTTAAATCTGATGGCCTGGTTGCACTGAACGAATTCAGAGACATGCCAGAAATCAAAATCGGCGATAAAGTTGAAGTGTACCTCGAAGAACAGGAAAATGCCCAGGGTCAGTTGATCCTTTCGAGGAGAAAAGCCAAAATAGTACAGGCATGGGAAAACATCCAGGCCTCGTTTGAGCACGACAAAATCATAGATGGATTTGTAAAGAGAAGAACCAAAGGCGGATTGATCGTCGATATTTTTGGAGTTGAAGCATTCCTTCCCGGTTCACAAATCGATGTGAAACCCATCCGTGACTTCGATATCTTTGTAAATAAGAAAATGGAAGTGAAGGTGGTGAAGATCAACTACGCCAACGACAACGTAGTAGTTTCGCACAAAGTACTGATCGAAAAAGACCTCGAAAAACAAAAAGCAGAAATTCTAAACAACCTGGAAAAAGGCCAGGTATTGGAAGGCGTGATCAAAAACATGACCAACTTCGGTGTATTTATCGACCTTGGCGGTGTAGATGGATTGCTGCATATCACAGATATATCTTGGGGCAGAATCAATCATCCCGAAGAAGTGCTCAAGCTTGACGAAAAAGTCAATGTGGTGGTACTCGATTTTGATGATGACAAAAAGAGAATTTCGCTCGGCATGAAGCAGCTTACCCCACATCCATGGGATGCCCTCACCGAAAACATAGAAATAGGCACCAAAGTATCTGGTAAAATAGTGAATGTGGCTGACTATGGTGCATTCCTCGAACTGATGCCTGGTGTTGAAGGTCTGATCCACGTATCTGAAATGTCGTGGTCTCAACATCTGCGAAACCCATCAGACTTCATCAACATCGGTGACGTACTCGACGCTGTGGTGCTTACCCTGGATCGCGACGAAAGAAAAATGTCACTGGGTATAAAGCAGCTTACCGAAGATCCCTGGACAAAGCAAGACTTGCTCACCAAGTATGCAGTGGGAACAAAGCATACCGGAATCGTGAGAAACCTCACCAACTTTGGCTTGTTCATTGAATTGGAAGAAGGCATAGACGGTCTGGTACACGTGTCTGATCTGAGCTGGACTAAAAAGATAAAGCATCCTTCGGAATTTGTGAAAGTTGGCGAAGAGTTGGAAGTACAAGTGCTCGAACTTGATGTCGAAAACAGGAGACTGGCGCTCGGACATAAACAACTTGAAGAAAATCCATGGGATACTTTCGAATCGGTATTTACCAGAGGTTCTATTCATAAATGTACCATACTGAGCAAAAACGATAAAGGAGCTGTACTTGAGCTGCCATATGGTATCGAAGGCTTTGCCACTACCAAAAACCTGCTGAAGGAAGACGGTAGCAACGCCAATGCAGGCGAAACGCTCGACTTTAAAGTAACCGAGTTTTCTAAAGATGACAAAAGAATCGTTTTGTCACACACTGCTACCTTTACGGAAGAAAAAGCCAAGCCAGGCAAGAAGAAGACTGCCAGCTCGAGAGATTCTATGAACAAGATCAACAAAGAAGTAGAAAAAGCAACTTTGGGCGATCTGGAAGCACTTTCTTCACTGAAGGAACAAATGGAAGACGACAAAAAAGCTTCTGTGAAAGCCGCTGCCAAAAAAGCAGCAGCGGAGAAAGAAGAGGAATTTGACGAAGAGGAATTGGAGGAAAAAAAGGCCGCTAAAGCCAAGAAAAAAGCTGCTCCAAAAGCCAAAAAGAACAAACTCGATGAGGACGAAGACGAGTAGTCTGTACTCCTGATACGTTTTGATAAATATGAAAAGCCCGGAATCTGTTTTCCGGGCTTTTTTTGTTAGTTATTGCAACCAGCCTACCGCCCCAGCCCTCAAGCAAAGCCCCTGCATATCATAAAAAACTGACCGGATGATAAAAGCAGCATAGAAATCCCCCTTCCGAAATAATAAACGCCCCGAATATCGTTTTATAATTTTGATCAACATACATTAAAACAAGTGAAGTCAACGCACTCCACCTGTCAATTTAATGAAGCGCAGTGGCTATGCTTCTCGGTTTCTAAAATGGCTTTATGAAAGTAAAAATCATTTGCATCACCCATTTATTACAAATACTCTTACTACTTTTGCACAAAAATTCAACACCTAGGCAGCGATTGGCATTTTTTTAAACTTAAACTCCATGTATATAACTATTTCCAGGCAGTATTTCCGGTCATTAACCATCCTGACACTTTCCCTTTTCTGTTTTTCTGTACAAGGCAAAGGAGCGCACAGCTCAGAGGCCGCGACAGGGGTAAGCATAGATACCTTGCAAAAAATCAGCATGATGTTTATGATTAGTCATGGCGATGAAAACCTAATCGATATCAAAAGCCACCCGGTGTTTAGAACAAACAAAACACAATTTGCTTTTGCCACTTACGCTGAGCTGCCGGAGGGTTTACTGCTCGACGATAGCGGACTGGTGACCTGGTCACCTACCGCTGAACAATTTAACAGCCTGCAAAACACCCCTTTGATTTTGTCCTTTCTTGCCCAAAATATTGACCGTGATGTAATAATAGGAGAAATAAGAATAGTCGCTCACGGTGAACTAATACAGCAACCCGACACCTCTACTGAACTCCTACCTACAGAAGATGTAACTGTCATGACCGTGGCTGATGCGCCTTTACCTATTGAAGCCTCCGAAGAAGCCCATGTAGAACCGCTGGTCATTCTTTTGCCCGAACAGAAGAATTACAATAAGAGAAACGAAGGAGAGGAATTTTCATTCGATCTTAAAAGTACAGGCGGTAGAGGTGAAATCAAATTTGAATTGCTGGGACCGGCTTTTCTCATGGAAAATCTAGATCGGTACGGCTCGTTTATCTGGACACCAGACTTTGACTTCGTTTCTTCGAAGGAATATATTAAATCGGTACAATTGAAAATTAAAGCCTTTGACAACTCGGGCGATGTAGCGTATCAGACAGTACAGCTCTTTGTCCAGCACATCAACCGGCCACCGGTAGTTCACGAATTGCCAACCTTTTATATTCAATTCAATTCCAAAAACACCTACCAACTGGGCAAGCAGGGTTTTGTGTTCGACCCGGATGAAGATTCCATAATTTTCAATCCTGTGCTCAAAGAGCTGCCGCAGGGAGTTGCGTTAAACAAAAACGGATTTATCAGTTGGACTCCTTCCAGAGGCCAATTCAATGCGCTGGCAGCCAAAGCAATATACCTATCATTCACGGTGGAAGACTATCCGTATGGCCTCAAAACCATAGGAGAAGTGAGGCTGGAAGTATCGCAAGCCGATCTGCCCCCGGAAATCACGATGATGCCGAACAAGAACAATTTTGACCTGAAAGAAAATGAAGAACTGCAACTTAGCTTTTTCATTACCGACCCCAATGGTGAAGACGATATACTTTCTTTTGGCTTCGTGACAGAAAACAGCAGCATCAAAGACAATGCCTTGCAAAGAAAGGAAAACTGGCAATACGAGTTTACCTGGACACCGGGTTTTGATTTTATCAAAGAAACAGGTCAAAAAAATGAGTTCGATATCAGTTTTTTTGCCATCGATAAGGAAAGCAACCGCAACGAAAAAAATATTGTGGTGACCGTGGAAGACACCGAAAACCTGGTGGAAAAAGACCGGTTGTATTACGATCAGTATCGCACTGTTCTAGAGCGCGCCTATGACCTGATCACCCAACTGACCGAAAAAGAGAAAGAGCTGGACAAGAAGTATAAGCAATCGAAGAAAGGTAAAAAAACCGGGCCATCACCACAGCATCTCTGGGCGCCCTTACGGGTCTATCGCCTGTGTTTTTTATAGAAAACCCGCAAGGACAGAAAGTCGCCGCCGGGGTGGGTGGCACCGCAACAGCGACCATCGGCACCCTCGAAGCGAGTAGTGTGATTGGCGAACCTCCATCGGACATTATGCGCGACCTCAACTACGTATCGCAAAAGAAAAATGACCTCTTGATTTATGGAAACATCTTTGCCAGCAAGTATGCCCTGCCCATCAGCAAACGGGACAAAAGCTTCGAAAACGACTTGCGCAGCCTTTCTATCAACCTGAGCCTGAGCGATGCTTCTAAACTTAACCTTGATGCTGCCTGGGAAAATTCCAAACCCGGCAATACCAAAAATATCAAAAAGATATTTAAGGATTTCAACCCTGATCCGAGATTTGAGGAAAATTATAGTGAATAACTTTTTTGCCGGCTTGATAATGAGCAGGTAAGCAAAGAAAAATCAATACTTCCATGCACCTTCCAGGCTCCCGCTGTTTTGTCAGCCCGGTGCTCGTTTTTCCTTGGTTTAATCATATACAAAGTTTTACGTATTGAAGCTGATCCTGAGTAAATTATAAATAAGACCTGAGGGCTACACCTTTCGTTGCTCAACCGGGTAAGTCTTGCCTGGCTTATGTAAGATATAAAAGAAAAAGCATGGCACGGCCTGTAAATCAACTGGTATTTTGATATGTATTTGACCGTACTGCGATCAATTGTGGTATTTTACCACCTTATCAATACTATTTTTTTTAGAGCAATCTCAAAACCCATTCAAGTATCCTTTTTGGACAATACGCGAGATAAAATTGCACTTTATGTGGTAAGCTTGCGCATCAAATACCTGCCAACCCGCCATTTTTTTAGATCATAAAAATTACCGAACATGAGATATGTCCATCTATTGCTGTCTTTCATACTTTGCTTTCCGCTTGCTACAGTCCAAGCACAGACAAGCACACCCTCCATCTTGTTTGCTCAATACGCCAATGCCGACCCGGCAATCGCTTATACTTTCAACGATACCGACTGGTATTACCTGGCCATTACCAAACCGCTCAACAACCAGGGGGCAATATATGTAAATGGTGAGCTGGCCGGACAAATCGACTGGGAAAATCATCCATACGACCATAACGAATTAAATATCGGTGCGGCGTTCAACTCAATATCTGGCAGCTTTGCAGACTATTTCGCCGGAACCATAGACGAAATCAGGATAAGTTCGAATGTGAAAAGCGCAAGTTTTATCAAAGCGCATTATGCAGCCAACCAAGCCTTCGAGAAAGAAACTGCAACAGTTCAAATTTTACAATTTGACGAGGGTAGTGGCAAAATCTTCCTCAACATAGACATGAATAAATCGGGAAGTTTGACCGGAAACCCAATCTGGGTCGATGGCAAATTCGGCAAGGCCATCAAATACGATGGCCAGGACGACAGGGCCAGAATATTGGCAGATGTGCCAGAATACAATGTAACTTATGAAATGTGGGTGAAATTTGATGGAGGCATCACTGAAAATCATCAAACTATGCTGCAGCCGTTTGGAGAATATCATACCAACTTCGGAGTATATGCCGGCGAAGTGATAGTGAAGCCGCCACAACCCTCTCCTATCTTTGTACTGGGTACGGCTAACGTCGCCAATGACGAAATTGCCACCATACCTTTAACAGTAAAAGATTTCAAAAATATACTCACGGCACAGTTTACCATCACCTGGGATGCGGCCCTTGCCGAATTTCAAGAAGTGAAAGACTTTGCACTTTCCGATCTCAATGCCTCCTCTTTTAACCGGGTAGATGATGGAACAGTCACCTTGTCCTGGAGCCGTACCACTGGCGAATCTGTAACCCTGGACGACAATACCGTAATTTGTAACCTTGTTTTTAGGGCCACTGGCGTGCCGGGTCAAACAACAGACTTGGCCTTTGGCAGCATACCGACACTGCAGGAGGTAACTGATGCAGACAAAAACATACTAGGGGTGACCTATCTGAACGGGAAAATAAACATTTCGGGGGAAGTGCGGCTTGCAGGCACCATAAAAACCCAGACTGGTGAAGCTATTCCTGGTGTTGAGGTTGAACTTACAGGCGGTGCCACAAAATCAATTGCTACAGATGAAAATGGCCGGTATAGCTTTTGGTATTCCCAGGCCGGGAATATACGATTGCCCCGGGTATGGACAACAATGGAGATGAGGGCGTAACCACACTTGATATTGTCTTCATGCAGTGGCACTTGCTTAATATGGGTGGAAAGCTGTCGAACTACGACTTGATCGCCAGCGACGTTAACAACAGCAAATCGCTGTCTTCTCTTGATATTGCCCAGACCAGAGAAGTAATACTTCATAAAAAGACCAGTTTTGGAAATAGAAAATCAGTGGAATTTGTAAGTTCCGACTACAATGCACTGCCTACTGTATTCGATTTCGATAACAAAACAAGCATTAATCCCTCCGCCGATCGAGAAGATATTGATTTTACCGCCGTAAAACTGGGAGATGCCAATACCAACTGGGTCATACACAATACCCATGGCCGCCTGGAGCAACTCAGAGAATTTGAAATCCTTATGGAAATAGCACAAAATAGGGGCACGGTAATACAAATACCTGTCAGAACTGCTGTGTCACACGCAATACTGGGTCTCCAATTTACCTTGGAATGGAATCCGGACATGATGAGTTATACAAAAAACACCGGAGGAAAGCTTCATTTCTATGCAAATGAAGACTTTGTCGAAGAAGGGAAGCTGACCATAATGTGGAATAGCCAACACCCAAGCGGTGAAACACTGGACAAGAATGATATATTGACCAGCATGCAATTTGAGCGGATTTCGAAAACATTGAGCGCTGATGACATCACGATCACCTCTTCGCTTACCCCAGCCCTGGCTTTTGATGCGGACATGCAAAGCATGAAGATAACCAGTAAGACAGTGTTGGCCAACGTGCCCCATGCACAGGATATTACAATTTATCCAAATCCTGTGAACGACATGTTGCACATTTCATCAACTTATGATTTTACAACCTATTCGATTCTTAATATAAAAGGCGATGTATTGAATACCGGAACGCGTCCAATTGATAATTTCATTTCCACCAACCACTTAAAAAAAGGGGTGTATGTATTGCAATTGACCGACAAGGAGCACCGAATCATCAACAAAAAGTTCGTCAAGTAGAGCCTATTACATAACTCAATTATCGCGTTTCCGGGCAATCAAGCAGGATTTTGCTTTTTTTGCATCGATTTTTGAAGGGGCATAAGGTCAATAAAGCTTGCTCTTGGTGCAGAGATGATTATTAATCAATATGCTTCTTGCCTACTATAACTGCACTGAAAAGCCTTGGTTCTTACTCTCCTTGCCTTGATGAAAAGAAAGCAAGCATAGAAAAATCAAGACACAATATCCGGCTCTCGCCCACCCTATCGACAAGCCAAGCAATTGGAGCCATCTACCGGATCAAACTCACCCCGCCGGGTTGCTCTATGACGCCTCGCTCCGGCTCGGTGACGCTCCTGAATCGAATGACATAGGCATAGGTGCCAATGGGTAATAATTTTCCATCTTTGGTGCCATCCCAGCCCTGATTGACCATAAAATCAAGATCATCGGAATAATACACCATTTCGCCCCAGCGGTTATAAATGAATATTTGAAACTCACCAACGAAAGTAGGGAACAACTTGAAGGTCTGGTTGTCTGCCATCTGGGCAAATGGGCTGAACGCCGTCGGCGCATAAATGACCGGCATACAGTCGACATCCACCATGGCAGTGTCATAGGTCAGACAGTTGAAGGCGTTTTCTAATTCAAAATTGTAAACGCCCTCTTCGGTGATTTCAAAGACTCCGATGGAAGCCGGGAAAACCTCGGCACCACTTTCGGCATTGTACACAAAATAATTCACAAAATCGCCAGGTGCTAAAATGGCCACTTCGTTGGCTGGAGGTTCGGGACAAATTACATATACTGGTTCGATATTGCTGGGAGTGATAGGCGCGCGATTGATCTCCAAATCGCCGGAGGCAGTACAAAGTCCCGAAGCCACATCGGTGACTTCTACCTCGTAAAGCCCTTCATTGAAGGTGCCAAAGCTTGCCGTTTCATCCCTGAGCTTTATTCCATTCAAAAACCAGGCGTAGGTAACATCCTGGGGCGGGCTTACATTCGCAGTCAGCGTGACCATATTATCATTTTCGCATGCTTGCTGGTCGACTGATACACTTACAGCTATAGGGCTAAAAACCTCTATAGGTGCGGCAGCAAAACCACTACACCCGGTACCTTGATCACGCACGGTAACATCGTATTGACCTGAACTATTGATGGTGATGGAAGGTGCAGTAGAAGCGGTAGACCATAAATAAGAGTAATTGCTGCCTGTAGATAGACCAGTCACTCCTATTTGCCTTGTTCCATCACATCCATCGCTCGTAGGGGTGATGAGTGGTTCGGGTGATGTATGGATAGTAACCTGCGTAAAGGCAGTAGAATCGCACGGGATGGTGCTGATGCTGTCAGTGGCGGTTACGGTATATCTTCCTGACACACTCACTTGTACTTCTGGCCCGGTAGCGCTAAAACTATTGGGCCCTGTCCAATTGTAATACAGGCCGGCAACCGGATTTGATACACTAATTCTGGGGTCGGCAGTACAAATATCCAAGACAGGCTCCACAGAAAGTGGAACCTTAGGCTTAGGCGCAAATAGCAAATCAATGACCTGATCGCTGCAATTATCGGCCTGCACCTGCAAAGTGTAGTTGCCAAGAATGGTCACAGGAATAGTAAAGGTGAGGCTATTTGGCGTGCCTGTTATTGTATTACCTCCTGCTATCTCAAAAAGAGTATAGCTAATGCTTGCCAGGCTGCCAACCCCTGATAGCTCCACATCGAGGATATCGCCTGCACAGTCCTGTACCACATCAGTTCTTACAAAATTAAACAGGGCATCTGTATCTACTATGCTGATAGGATAATCCTGATCGCAGCCGCTAATATTGTCACTGACGTTGAGCCTGTACACCCCGGCAGGAATGAACGGCAAGCTGAGTCCGGAGCCAATGGATACGTTCTGGGCATTGAACCATTCGGCGGTAAGGCCAGCCAGAGGACTGCTAATATCTATTTGCCCATCGCTATTGCCACATGATGAATTGTTGGTGGTATAGGTGGCATTTGGCGTCGGGTTGATGGTGACCACAATGGTATCATTGTTTACACAACCTGTCAGGCCGTCTAACACGCTCACGGTATATTCAAAAACGCCCGGATTATTGGTATTTATACTCAGTGAGCTGGTATTGTTGGACAAGGCTGTACCATTTTGCCTCCACGTAAATGTATTGGGGGGTACGCCGCTGGGCAATCCTGTATTCAAAGGAGGAAGAGAGTCGCCCTGGCATATCGTCATATTTGGCCCGAGGTCAAACAAAGGCCGTCCATCATATACTTCTGTGGTGCCTTCCGATTCGCACCCGGCAGCATTGGTGATATTTACTGTATAGTTTCCAGGTTGCGTGACCTCTATTGTTTTGGTAGTTTCTCCGGTACTCCAGAAAAAAGATTTGCCCGGTGTATTCAGTGTATCGGCATCCAGGGTCAAAGGCCCCACGCAGATAATATCCACCTGAGGAATGGTGGGTTCGTCGGGATAGCCTGATATATCTACTTGCTGGGTTATGGTGGTATCCAGTCCGCATCGGTTGGTTACGTTGAATGCCACATCATAAATTCCCGCAGCGGTATAAATGTGCGATGCAGTATCGGTGGTAGCTGACCCGCCATCTCCAAACGTCCATAGAAATTCATCGATAATAGAGGTGCCGTTTCCTGTAAAGGTGGATGTCTGGTCGATACAAGCCTCCATGACGGTGGCGCTGGCTTGCTGTGGTTGCTGAAAGTAACTTTGCACAAAATTGGGCAAACCCAGCCCGGAGCGTCCGGTAAGCAGATCAAAGCCATCTTCCATATAAGTGGATGTTTGCAATGTGTCAAAATTTACCGTGATGGTACCCAAAAATTGCTGACCGTCTCGAGCCACATAGACCTGACCATCGGGGCCAGTTTGGATGGCACCCATGTTTACGCCCGGTTCTTCATGAATTTCTTCCAAATATTTCTCTACAGAATCCTTTTCATAATTGTATAATTTCAACTCATATAATTTTGATTGCGGGGAAGTTGGATTGTAAACAGTGGCAAAGAGCTTTTCGGCATCACCTGAAAACTCCACGCCGTATGCCTGATATGGCCCTGCATCGGGAAGTTCTATTTGCAAATAATTGGACAAGGTGCCCGTCATACCATCAAAATCGAATATCTCCACATAGTTGGTGCCTCCCGAAGAAAAAGCCACCGCCAACCTGCTGCCATCGGGCGAGAGTTTCATATACCCTTGTGATGATGTCGGATCGCTAAGCTCGTGCGATGAACCAATGCTGGTGAGCACCGGATTGCCAATGCCATCTGCACTGATGGGATATGCCCTGAAGGTATTGTTGCCCATCTCGTGTGCGATCAACCAGACAAAATCTCCGGCATTGGTGGCAGTGATGCGTTCAGTACTTTTTTCGAACAAGGGTTTGTCTTTGGTGACCACGCTGCCCAAGGTACCCCCATCTATTTCCTTGATATCGACCACGGCATAGTTCAACTGGTAGTCGCCATCGCCATTAAAAACCTCTTTGGTCGAGAATACATAAAAAAGTGTTTCATCGCCGGGAAATGGCACAATGATAGAGGATTGTGATGATGTGTTGTCGCCGCCAATCGTATCTCCATTGATCATAGGCAGGTGGTCTTTGTCGTAAATAATTTCTCCATCGGTATAAAACAAGCTGTTCCCGTTGCGATCAGAAATGGACGCTGAGCCTTCGGGGGTATTGAGCAAGCCATCCGTGACGGCTACTGGTGGTTGTTCGTTGAAATCTATTCCGGCGTTGGTGCCAAAATACCAGAAATTCGCATTTTGTATTTCTTCCCCATATTCCTCTATGTTTATGATATCGTATGACTTACAACCTCCCGGTCCATTGGAGGCCACCACCCAAAAATCCCCGGTGGCATTTGACGAATCTACGGTAATGGTTTGCCCGGTCTCATTATTACTCCATCTATACAATTGCCAGTTGCCCCCGGCGTCCAGCACCAATGATTCATTGGGGCAAATGACTGTATCCTGACCCAGGTCAACAGAATCGGGCATGGCGATGACTTCCACCACCTGGAAGGTAGTATCGATTGATCCGGCGACCCCGGCAATCAGCCGTACCTGATATGTGCCCGGCGCACTATAAGTATGCAAGGGAGCCACCAGGTTGGAGGTATTGTCTTGTACTCCCGGATCTCCAAAATCCCATAAATGAAATGATGCAGGTGGATCGAAATTAGGATAAAATTTGGTAGGAGTACGCTCGCAGGTGGTGGCATTGACCACCTCAAAGGTATTGGGCGAAAATACAATGGGAGCTGCCGGAGAAAAAGAAGGAAATTGCCGGCCATTAAAGTTGTTGTTGCCGAGGGGCACCGGTTGATAGATGATATTGGAAGCCAGCGTGTCGTTGGGATTTACGATGCGGCCTACCTGGATGCTGCCACCATTGGTTTGTTGATATAAGTGATACAATCTGCCATCAGGGCCGGTCTGCAAGCCAAAGCTGCGGTACAAATTACCGGGGTTCACTTTGTCAAGTGAAGCTGTAGGGTTATTGAGATCGTACCGATACAACTCCCCGGCCTGAACCATATCGCCGTATCGTGACACAAACAAAATATTGCCATCCGGCGAAAATTCCACATCATAAATGGCATGTCCAGCGGTATCGTTATTGGCCGAATTGGGTATTTCTCTGACAAATGCAAGCGTATCAACAGTCGGATCGAACTGTAATATCTGGATATTAGCACCTTGGTTATGCGGAGAAACGGCTATTTGTCCACTGGGCTGATGAAACGAAAAATTAGCTGCTTCGAGGTTGCCCGGGCTGGCTATCGTTTTCACCAGAACAGGCCCTCCGGCACCTATTTGGTAAAGTTTAAATTCGCCGGTAGCTGCATCTTGCACCAGCATGGCATATGTTTTTGGATTGTTGCCATAGGTGAAGACCATCATTCCCGGATTCACCGTTAAGCCGGGAAGAATGGGAACCGGTGCTGAAATCACGCCCAAAGGAGCAGCGGGAGGGATGGCATTTCCGATAGCCGTCATATCTACGATGGCCATTTCTAGCGAGCCGGCAATGGGCGAACTGGCGGTATTGGTAAAAATATAATATTGATCCGGATTGCCAGGCACAGGGCTGATGGCTACGCCCTGGTTGGCAGAGGCATTGCCATTGAGCGTGATGCCGGGGGACATAGTGGCATGGGAAGCGTCAAAAACCTGCTGGCCATCGGTATAGAAAAGCAAGTCGCCGGAAACAGGGTCTGAGGCCACGGCAGAGGCGGCATTACCATATGGAAGTGCTTGTAAGCTGGTCTGATTGGGCTCATTGTCAGATTTATTGAACAAAATACCATACTGGGAATTGCCAAAAAACCAGTTGTGACGGGAAAAATCCTGCGCATAGGAATCCCCAAAACAAAGGATGAGAAAGAACAAAAGCAGATGTTTTTTTATGGCGGCTATTGTTATAGTACAAAATTTCTTCATATAATTATTCGCTTGGCTCAAATTGAATAGTACAATGAATACGAAAGTTAATCATTTAATCGTATGTTTTAATAACAATTTCGATACAGACCGCAGGAAACTTTCGAGCTGCAAGAAATAATAAAAATTATAATAAAAGTATATTTGCGCTGTCCTATTTTTATATTTAAAAACTGGTTCAACACATCATCCATAATAATCTGCTTAATGATAAAAATTTACCTTTCTATATTTTTACTCATGCTGGGGCTCAGTATATCGAGCAATGCCCAGGATCCGCAGTTCTCACAGTTTTATGCGGCGCCCTTGTACTTAAACCCCGGCTTCGCCGGTAGTGCTGAGCTGGCCAGGGTTGGTATAAACTACCGCAACCAGTGGCCCTCTTACCCAACTCAGTTTGTGACATATTCGGCCTATTTCGATTATTATTTTGATGAATATAACAGCGGGCTGGGTCTTTTGCTGCTCAGCGACAAAGAAGGACTGGCCGGCCTCAATACCAACAGCGTGGCCGTACAATATGCCTACCAACTGCGTCTCACAGATAATCTGATCTTCAGGCCGGGTCTCGAAGGCTCCTATACCATGCGCAATATAGACAAAGGCAATCTGTTGTTTGGCGATCAGATAGATTTTGACGGACCTTTCAAAGATTTGACCGATGACCCGATTATTGGCAGCGACTTCCGCAGCAATTATTTTGATTTTGGAGCAGGTGGCCTGCTGTACACAGACAGGTTATGGGTAGGCTTTGCTGCTCATCATCTGCTCATGCCCATCAACTCATTTGTGGATGCCAGCAGCCAGTTAGACATCAAATATTCGGTGCATGCAGGATATAAAATATTGCTTCCTACCGCCACCAATCTACATTTTCAGGGAGGCTACCGAGACATCAGCATTACGCCCACCATGCTGTACAAGCAGCAGGGGCAATTTTCTCAGATGGATGCAGGCATGTATTTTACTTACGAGCCGTTTGTTTTTGGCGCATGGTATCGTGGCTTGCCTTTTAAGCCGGTAGAAGGTATTCCTAACCACGAGTCAGTAATATTTCTTGCGGGAATCTCGACCAATGGATTGCACATCGGCTACAGCTACGACTATACCATCTCCAAACTGAGCATTGCCACCGGTGGGGCACACGAAATATCGGTACGCTACGAATTCTTTTTAGGCGACCCAAGAAAACCACCTAAAAATGTACGCCAGCTTCCTTGTCCAAAATTTTAGCCCTTCGGTTTAGCTTGCTATTGTCCTTGTTCCAAAAAGGATATCTTTTTTTCAGGCTTTAGCAGTGCGAATTTGCCTAATTTTGCAATCCAAAAAAAGCGACCCTATGCAAGCGCAAAGTATTCTATTAGTATTGCTATCAATACTTACCCTCGATTTTCTGTTTCATAAGATACTTTCCTATCTCAATATCAAAAGCATGAAAACCACCTTGCCTGATGAGGTTAAGGGCATTTACAATGAAGAAAAGTATAAAAAATCTATCGCCTATGCCAGGGCCAACAATTCCTTCGGCCTGATCACCTCTACTTTTAGTTTTGTGCTTTCATTTGCACTTTTGGCCACCGGTTTTTTTGGCTGGCTCGATGAGATAGTCCAGTCAATGTTTGCACACAACGACCTGGTTTCGCTGGTATTTTTTGGTGTTTTGTTTATTGCTTCAGACCTCATCAATCTTCCATTTGATCTCTACGATACCTTTGTTTTAGAAGAGAAATTTGGTTTTAACAAAACCACTGGCAAAACATATGTGCTCGACAAACTCAAAGGCTATGCACTGGCGGTGGTAATTGGTGGAGCGATTCTCTTTGTCCTTCTAAAGCTCATCGACCTATTCGGCCCCGGTTTCTGGATATACTTTTGGGTCGTAATCAGTATCTTAATATTATTTGTCAACATGTTTTATACCTCGCTCAT
The DNA here is from genome assembly GCA_012033595.1 of Cyclobacteriaceae bacterium. Taxonomy (GTDB): domain Bacteria; phylum Bacteroidota; class Bacteroidia; order Cytophagales; family Cyclobacteriaceae; genus JAAUQL01. Next base: position 17,855 of record JAAUQL010000036.1, read on the forward strand.
TCTTCCACTATTCAATAAACTGTCTCCGCTGGAAGATGGCGAACTGAAATCAGCCATTGAGCAGTATAGTAAGCAGGTAGATTTCCCCCTGGACAATGTCTTTGTGATCGACGGGTCGAAGCGCTCTGCTAAATCCAACGCCTTTTTTTCGGGTATTGGCAAAAAGAAAAAATAGTGCTGTACGACACCCTGATTCAAAAACACAGCACCGAAGAACTGGTAGCCGTGCTTGCCCATGAGGTGGGTCATTTCAAGAAGAAGCACATTATCACCGGGTATGTATTATCGATTGTGCAAACTGGCCTCACCTTGTTTATCATGTCACTCATATTATTTAGTCCTGCCATGTCGCGTGCCTTGGGTGGTGAGTCGATGGCCATTCATCTCAACCTGATTGCTTTTGCTATTTTGTATACTCCCATTTCGCATTTCATCGGCATCTTTATGAATATGCTCAGCCGAAAAATGAGTATGAAGCAGATGCTTTTGCTGCCGATACCTACAATGGCGAAAAGTTGCAAGAAGCACTCAAGCGACTTTCGGTAGATAACCTCAGCAACCTGTACCCGCACCCGGCCTATGTATTTGTCAACTATTCACATCCACCTTTATTGGCACGTCTTGGTGCTATGCGGAAGAAATAGTATAGCTCAATATGGATTTCAAACAGCATTTCAAAAAAAACCTCAGCCTTGCCTACCCCGTCATGATCAGCCACCTGGGGCAGGTTAGCGTGCAAATAGCTGATAATATGATGGTCGGTCGCCTGGGCAGAGAGCCTCTGGCCGCAGCCTCGTTTGCCAATAGTATTTTTGTAGTCTTCCTGGTAATGGGCATCGGCATGTCGTACGCCATCACGCCCATGGCAGCCCAGGCCGATGGAGAAAAAAACATCTCGAAACTCAGCGACATTCTCAAACATGGTTTTTTGGTGAATACCCTTTACGGAATATTACTTGCGGCATGTATTTTCCTGTCGCAAAACGGCCTGCACTATTTCAACCAACCAGAGATGGTGGTCACATTGGCCCTGCCGTACCTTTCTATAGTTGGCGCATCGCTCATACCTTTTTTGATGTACCAGGCATGCCGGCAGTTTGCCGAAGGGCTCGGATATACCCGATCGGCCATGTACATCACCGTTGCCTCCAATCTGCTCAATGTCCTGCTCAATTACATTTTAATTTTTGGCAAGTTGGGTTTTGCGCCAATGGGGCTCTTTGGAGCCGGACTGGCAACCTTAATCAGCAGGATAGCAATGGCCATTATGATGATCGCCTTTGTCTATTTCGACAAAAAATTTATTGCTATTTGGCAAAAATTCAATTTCGACCGGTTTTCCTGGCCATTGATTAAAGCCAATTTGAGGTTGGGACTGCCGATGTCATTTCAACTAATATTCGAAGTATCGACCTTTAGTGTGGCCGCTGTCATGATCGGATGGATGGGTACAATAGAGTTGGCTGCGCATCAAATCGCCATTAGTATGGCATCTGCCAGCTATATGGTCGCTTTGGGCATATCGGCAGCAGCCACCATTAGGGTGGGCAATCAACTTGGGCAAAGAAACTATCAAACCATGCGCAACGCTGCGCTTACCTGTTTTGTGATGGCCATCGTTTTTATGGCCCTGGCGGCCTTGCTGTTTATACTTGGCAGAAATGTGCTGCCCATGCTTTATATAGATGATAAAGCGGTGATAGGTCAGGCTGCGCTATTGCTCATTGTTGCGGGGCTATTTCAGCTTTCGGACGGTATACAAGTGGTGGGGCTCGGCGCCTTGCGCGGCATGTCCGATGTGAAAGTTCCGACCGTCATCACCCTGATTGCCTATTGGGCTATCGGTTTGCCGCTTGGATACTTATTTGGTTTTACCCTTGGATTTGGCGCTATTGGGATATGGTACGGACTTTTGGCTGGATTGTCCATTGCGGCGGTCTTGCTATTTATCAGATTTAATAATCTGAGCAAAAAGCTGCTTTTGTCAAAAGTTTAAAAGTTTAATCGATTTGAATGACAATTATCAGTATCAGAAAATACTTTTTCGGGTAAATCAATATTTTTGCATAAAACCAACTGACCTTTATGAAACATTTTTTAACATTCGCGGTGCTAATTTTCCTGTTAGCCTGCTGCACCTCACCTAATATTAAAGATGAAAAAGCGGAGGTGTCGATACCGGTGATCACCGAAACGCCGAAAAATCCCGAGGTGGACAAACCATCCAAAGATGTACTTGATTTTTACTTCACCCCTTCAGTAGATGAAAAAGTGGTGCATGAAAACGGGCAGAAGATCATCGACTTTTTAACAGGGGAAACCGGCTATAACTTCCAGCTGCATGTAACCAAAAATTATGATGATATGATCGCCGCATTCGGCACAGGCTCGGCCGATATAGGTATAATGAATTCCTTGAGCTACATCAAAGCGAGGGAAGATTTTGGAGTGACCGCCAAGCTGAGAGCAATCAGATATGGCAAGTCCACCTACTTTGGGCAAATCGTAACCAATGCTTCCAGAGGCATCAAAAGCCTGAAAGACCTCGAAGGCAAAACGATCGCCTATACCGATCGTTCTTCTACCTCAGGATATTTATTTCCGCAAAGGATCATTAAAAATGCCGGTGTTAAACCCGGTAAAATCGTTTTTGCAGGTAAACATGATACCGTAGTGAAAATGGTTTATGAAGGCATAGCTGATGCCGGAGCCACATTCTACTCCGAACCTACCTCCACGGGCACCATCAGAGATGCCCGGGCACGACTTATAGACAAATACCCGGACGTGGAAGAGAAAGTGAAAATTTTGACTATTACCAATCCCATTCCAAATGATCCGGTGGTTTTTGCCAAAGACCTGCCTACCGAAATGAGCTATAAAATATCTCTGGGTCTGATCAAATACCTGCTCACCGAAGAAGGCAAAAAAACCATGATGGAATTGTATTCCACCGATGGATTTATGCGCTGCTCAGATGCCGACTATGATGAGCTCCGACAGGCTGTGCTGGAATAAAACGCTATTATTTGACAGCCTTTTGGTGATAATAGTCTGCCATCCTCCACTATCCGGCATCACCAAATGGCGGCAGTAGAGGTGATGTTAATTATTTTCTAATATATTACTTCTTAAGGGTTCCATTTCTGATATTTGAGCACATGAATATCTGTTCGCGAAACTCATTCCCCAATCCAATCTATCTGCTTGGAATTTTGTTGCTTATCAGTGCTTGCAAGGCAACTCAATTGCGGGTGGAAAAACCCCCCTACGCAAATACTTTGATGCCAACGACGTGTTCCGGGAGAGCCATACCGGGCTATTGGTGATAGATGCATACGATGGACATGTGGTTTTTGATTATCAATCGCACAAGCATTTTACCCCGGCCTCCAACACCAAATTGCTTACCTACTATGCCGCTACCAAAATGATGGGCAACACCCTGCCCTCTTTAGAGTATTGTGTGGTGGATAGCTCCCTCTACTTTACAGGCACTGGCGACCCTACCCTGCTCTACCACCATTTTGGCTATGCGCCTACCCTCGATTTTCTTCGACATAGCCCCTTTGAGTTGAACTATGTAGAACGCCCCATGGAAGACCAACGTCTTGGGCCAGGCTGGTCCTGGAGCGATTATGCTTATTATTATTCAGCCGAGAAATCTTCCTTTCCACTGTATGGCAATGTGGTGCAACTGCGCAAAGCAGCCAGCGAGAACAAAACTACCGTTGTCCCCAAGGCATTCGAAATACAGTTATTTACCAAATTGGATACCTCCGCCACAGATTATAGCGTGAATCGTCAGGAATATGAAAATGTTTTTTATCTAAATCTCCCTGGCGGAGATATAGAAGTGGACGAAGATGTGCCCTATGTGTATAGTAGCGAAACCTTCCTCAGCCTGCTTGCCGATACCCTGCACAGGCCAATAATCCTTGCCTCGCGTTTTCCGGCTGACTGCGCCCGGCAAAGTTTCTATGCGGTGCCGGCAGATTCCGTAAGTAAATACATTTTGAAAGATTCCGACAATTTTTTGGCCGAGCAAATGCTGCTGAACATCAGCAGCCAGCTTGGCGATACCCTCAGCTCTGACAAAACCATAGATTATATGATGAAAAGCCATCTTAGTGAGCTCAGCGCGCAACTCCATTGGGTAGATGGCTCAGGATTGTCGCGATATAATATGGTGACACCAAGGGCCATGGTGAATGTGCTGAACAAACTTTACCTGGAAGTGCCACGGGAAAAACTGTTTGCATTTTTGCCAGAATCGGGGGTAAGTGGCACCCTCCGGCGGTCTTTTGTTTCCCTTTCGGGAAATATTCATGCAAAACCGGATCGCTGAGCCATGTATATAATGTGTCGGGATACCTGGAAACCAACTCTGGCAAAACCCTCATTTTCAGCTTTATGAACAACAATTTCAAGGCTTCGTATGCGAATTTAAAAATGGAAATGGAACGTGTCCTGGCCACTTTTGTAAATGACTTATGATGAAACTTTCTATAAACTTAATCCTGATTTTATTTGCCGGATATGTGACCACCTTTGGCCAATCTACGCTGAAAATCGCTAAACTTAAATACAACGGTGGTGGCGACTGGTATGCCAACAAAACTGCCCTGCCCAACCTCATCGCTTTTTGTAATACCAATCTGAATACCAATCTGGCAGAAAATGAAGACATCGTAGAAGTCGGGAGTCCCGATATATTTTTGTACCCCTACGTATATATGACCGGGCACGGCAATGTAGTTTTCACAGATCAGGAGGCCGAAAACCTCCGCAACTACCTGTTAGGAGGTGGTTTTTTACACATCGACGACAACTACGGGCTAGACCAGTTTATCCGTCTGGAAATGAAAAAAGTATTCCCCAACCTGGAATTTGTTGAGCTGCCCTTCCAACATCCCATTTACCATCAAAAATACCAATTGGACCAGGGCTTGCCCAAAGTGCACGAGCACGACGGCAAAGCTCCACAAGGACTGGGGCTTATCTATCAGGGTCGTTTGCTTTGCTTTTACTCCTACGAATCGGATCTGGGCAACGGCTGGGAGGATCAGGGCATTTACAACGATCCCGAATCGATCCGCCTTGAAGCCCTCAAAGCCGGGGCAAACATCATCTCTTTTGCATTTACTCAGGATTGAGCACCACGCTAAACCCAAAGCATCCCTCCTATCCGAGCCATATAGCCACATTCAGGTGCAGAAACCCGGGACTATATGTTTTGAAAAAAAACTAAATAATTAGTTTGTAAACTAATATTTTAGTTTTATATTCGGTACATACTAAGTCACCCATGGAAACATATCTGATCTACATCGTAAAAGTGATAGCCCTTCAAACAATATTGTTTGGCTTTTATTGGGTGATATCTCGCAAAAGCAGTGGTTTTCATTTCAATCGTTTCTTTCTGCTTGCCATTCTGATCTTGCCGGTTTTTATTCCCTTACTTAAGTTACCCTTTACCCTGTTCTACACACCCCTCAGCTCCGAAGGTGCATTTGATCCGTGGTTTTTGATAGAACAGTCGCTGCCCAGCGTGGTGATCAGCGGAGGACAAATAGCCGCAGCGCAAGTGGGCTTTTGGACCATTTTTGCATTGGCACTTTATCTTGCAGTGGCTGTGCCTTTGGCCCTTCGCTTTATGTATGATTATTATAAAATATACCAGCTTGGCAAGACCTGTACAAAAAAGGAATATACCCCGCATGGATACCGGCTATTGTATGTGCATACCAAAATCCTGTCTTTTTCTTTTCTGAACAAAATATTCTTGTCACACCTATTTCCTCTCAAACCACATGAGAAAAAGACCATTGTGACTCACGAAGAATACCACTTGACCCAGCGACACAGCATCGACATCATCATCTCTGAGCTTGTCAGGATACTGTGTTGGTTCAACCCGGTGATCCTGCTCATTCAGAAAGACCTGAAAGAAACACACGAATACCTGGCCGACCGGCATACCATAGTAAAATATGGCCGAAACGACTATACGCAACTCTTACGGTCATTTAAGTGGCAGGAGATGAATATGTTGCTCGGTAGCGGCTATTCAAGTGCAAGCATCAAAAACAGGCTGAAAATGATAGAGAAAGCGAGCCAGCGCATTTCCATATTCAAAACCATGGCTTTGAGCCTCCTGGCCATGCTCACCGCTTTCCTTTTTGCTTGCGAAAACGAGCTCGACTCCTTTGACAAAAAAGACCAGGGCTTTCAATATGAATTTTCGGAGGCCGATCTGACAGAAGAAATGCAGGACAACATCAGCATTTTGACCAGGGAAAAAGCTCCGCAGCACATGATCGACCGGTATGTGGCCGAACAAACCAAGCAGCCCCAATATCTGTATATGCCCTCGGTGGCTCTGATACCGGGTACACCGGACGACGTATGGACACCCGAACGATTCAAAAAAGGATTGCAGGCAGGCGTATTGGAAGTGGAAATTATCTTTTTTGAAGAGCTGGAGCCAGGCGAGGCAGTGGATGGCATTAGTTACCTCAATGATGACAATGAACATGAATCAGCCATCTATAAAAGATACGCACTGATACAAAAAGTGGATCGGCTCCAATACATGGAATACAAATATAAAAGCAGAGGAGCCGACAATTCCGTGCACGACGATTATGACAAAGCAGCACAGTTTAAGGGCGGCATGCAAGCATTGGCTGAGCATTTGCGAAAAAACCTGAATTATCCGGCTATGGCCAAAACGATGAGGATAGAAGATAAACTGACCATGCGATTTGTAGTATCCAAACATGGTGGGCTGGTGTATCTTAATGTGGACAAAGCACCACAGACACTAAATGAAGACGTAAGCATAGCCTTTCAGAAAGCTGCCTATGCCGCTTTGCGCGAGACCGAAGGCATGTGGGAACCAGCCGAAAAAGACGGGAAATATGTAATGTCGAAAATGATACTCCCGATAGAGTTTACATTGAACAACAAATAATCTGAATATAAAAATGAAACAGCTAACTAAAGCAGAGGAGCAGGTGATGCAGATACTTTGGGATATCAAACAGGGTTTTGTCAAAGATATACTCGATAAAATGCCACATCCAAAGCCCGCATACAACACGGTTTCGACCATAGTGAGGATACTGGAAAAAAAAGGCTTTGTGAGCTACAATGCCTATGGCAAAACACACGAGTACTTTCCTAAAATCGAAAAAAACCAATACCGAAGCTACTATCTCAAATCGATGATCACCGGTTACTTTGGCGGATCTTTCGAACGACTGGTGTCCTTTTTTGCCCAGGACAATGATATGGACATGGAAGAAATGGAAGAATTGCTGAAAAATGTGAAAAACGACATAGAAGTACCGAAAGAATGATGATAACAGAAGACTATCGCCACCGGCTGGCCGGTGGCTTTTTGGAAAATCTATAACTACCTTTTTAGTTTTATAATTAATATTTTAGTTCAACATAAATAATGAAATCATGGAAAACAAAAAGCAAAAAATCGATGCCCGAATTGTAGATGCAATCATTGAAGCGAAAGCAGACCGAATCAAAAAAAGTGACAAATATAAAAACCTGATCACCTGGTTCAGTTTCTCGCTAAGCATATTTGCCATCATGCTGGTGTTTGAATGGAAGACATTTGATAATGGCAGCCAGGTACAGCTTGCTGGTTTGTCAAGCGATTTTGAAGACCTGATTGATGTACCGCTCACCCAGATCCCTCCACCCGCAGCGCCAGTTGTGCAGCAACCGATGATCATAGAAGTGCCCGACGACGATGTAATAGAGGAAGAAATTGACATTGACCTGGATATCAACATGAATGAAGAGGATGTGATCGAAGAAATAATGGCCATGCCAGGACTTCCAGACGAAGAAGCGGAAACCATCCACAGTTTTGTACATGAAATGCCCGAACCGATAGGTGGCCTGGATGCATTCTACGCCTACCTCCGCAAAAACCTGAAGTACCCAGATCAGGCTGCACGTATGGGTATAGAAGGCAGAGTTTTTCTCAATTTTGTGGTGGAACGCGATGGTTCACTCACCGATATAGTTGTGATGAAGGGTATTGGGGCAGGCTGTGATGAAGAGGCCATCAGAGTCATTCAGAATGCACCTAAGTGGAAACCTGGTAAACAGCGGGATGTGGCGGTACGAGTCCGCTTTGTTTTTCCTATCGTGTTCAAGCTGGGCAGATAGCCTGCTTTCGATGATGCTTAGGCTACTGGTTGGCTGATACAGCCATTTGCACCATACCCAAAGCTCCGACACGTCGATGGGTTCCATAGCCCACGACGGGTTTGTTACCCTGCCCTGTCCATAGATCACACCACCTCCATATCTCCAATCGCTACAACATAGGTTAAGTTCATAAAAATTAACTGATATTTCAGTTTATTAACTGTTTTAATAGTTGTTTAACTGAAATATCAGTTTTATATTTACATCATCACGCATCACACAAGTACAGGCTATGATAAAACTGACAAAAAAAGAAGAAGAGATTATGCAGATCCTTTGGGAGATCAAGGAAGGATTTGTAAAGGACATTATCGGGCATTACCCCGATCCAAAGCCCCATTACAACACCATTTCGTCTCTGGTGCGCCTGCTCGACGACAAAGGTGTGGTTGGCCACCGGGCTTTTGGCAACACACATCAATACTACCCTATTCTCAAAAAACAAGACTACCGCAAGTCATTCATCAAAGATGTGGTGCGGGAATATTTTGACAATTCTTATAAGCAAACTGTCTCGCTCTTTATCGAAGAAGAAAACCTGAGCAATGAAGAGCTTGACGAACTGATGGATTTGATCAAATCGAAAAAACAATGACGATGGAAAACCTATTCTTTTACCAACTACAAGTGGCAGTAGGCCTTGGGCTATTTTATCTGTTTTATCAAGCCTTACTCCGCCATCATTGCAAGTTCACTCTTGCTCGTTTTTATATGCTTTCTGCAGTTGCGCTTTCATTTTTGCTTCCCCTGCTTCACCTAAATGTGACCATACACAGCAAGGAAATACCGCTGGAATACCTACAGCTTTTGCCGGCTAAGGTCGGCCATTTCGCGACTGAAAATCAATCCGCCACCGTGACTCCGCTTTTGGTGTTCGTATGGATTTGGTCGGTTGGCATGGCTCTTATGCTCATGCGACTGGCGCTGAGTATGTTTCACGTAAAACGCATAATGAAAAATGCCGAACCGATAGCAGACCGGGTTCTGTTGCTTTCTTCGGGCAACGCACCATCATTTTCATTTTTCAAAACCATTGTGCTCAGCCATCGGCATTATTATTCCAACTCAGCAAAGTACATACTGGCACACGAACAGGCGCACACCCGCCAACACCACTCTGTAGATGTATTGCTGATGGAGCTTCTCAAAGCAATGCAGTGGTTCAACCCATTTGCCTGGTTGCTGGCCGACAAGGCCATACAAAACCTGGAATACCTCGCCGACGAACACGTAGTGCGCCAGCTCAACGATAAGCAGGCGTACCAAATGGCCATTGTTTCCTTTGCCCGTACCTCGGAAAACACGCTATTGAGAACCGAATTTTCAAAGTCAAACCTTAAAAATAGAATCATGATGATGAACAAACCCAATGCCCAAAAAATCCTTTCCTGGAGATTATTGCTCTTATTGCCCCTGGTAGGCACCATGCTGATGTCATTTTCCATTAAACTCTCCTACCCTGATTTGAAAAAAGAAGTATCCGGTATCCTTCCCTTGTTTGAACAAAAGGACTCGACACCCACCAGCGATATTGCGAAAGATTCCCTAAATCAGGTATTAACCATTGCAGATAAAAAACCGGTGCCTGTGGTGGGTATGAAGGCGTATTTTCATGAAATTAGTCAGAATCTCAAATACCCCGAAAATGCAAAAACGCAGGGAATTGAAGGGAAAGTATATGTGGAATTTGTTGTTCGCAAAGATGGCTCGCTTTCAGACATCAAAGTTATCAAAGGGATAGATGAAGAATGCGATAAGGCCGCTATAATGGCGGTAAAAAATGGATCGGCATGGATAGCCGGTGAAGAAAAAGGCAAACCAGCAAATGTGAAATTGGTTTTGCCTATTAAATTTAGTTTAGGTGATGGAGAAAAAGAAAAAACCATGAATTCCATAAAGCTGGAATCGGAATCGGGGGTGTTGATCGAGTCGGTTGAAAAAGATGGGAAATCTCCTCTAATGATCTTGGACGGAAAGCAGGTGACCCCTGAAGAACTCGCGAAAAGAGACCCTCAATCTATAGAAAGTATGGAAGTATTGAAAGATCCATCCCGCACAAAAGAATATGGCGAGAAAGGAAAATATGGCGTCATTTTGATCACCTCCAAAAACGGCAATGGTGGCGAAATATCTGAACCGGCAGATGGCACAAAACAGTCAGTTACTGACCCCGGACTTCACATGAAGTACAATGGCCAGGCGATCGATCAAAACAATCCGCCCTTGATTTATAAAGATGGAAAGGAAATATCTTTGGCCGATATGAAAAATATAGAACCTGAAAAGATTGAACGTATCGAAATTTTAAAGGATGACGAAGCCAAAAGTCGATATGGTGAAAAAGGCAAAAATGGGGTGATACTCATTACACTAAAATAAACTGACCCCCGACGGTAAAAAAAATGAAGTGTGGACAAAGATAGTGCAGGTCTGACTCGAGCAGGCAGACTAGGCATTTCAGCAAAAGATCAGCCTGCGTTTTTGATCAATTGAATATAAAACCTGATGAGGTCTTCGTAATGAGCCACCCTTATGTTTTCATTGATACCGTGAATGGATGAAAGATTGTCGGGAGTGAGGTGGATGGGCAAAAACGATATATGCCATCGGAAATGTTGGCAAAATGTCGACTATCCGTAGCTGCTATCACCAGGTTGGGTACAGTAATTACCGTAGGGTAAACTTCTTTGATCGACTTGCTAACTATTTCAAAAGCCCTGGTGTCTGTAGCAGATACCGGGCTTGCTTCGCTTCTAAAATCCCTTAGGCGCAGTTCTATCCGGTCGTCACCTATAGCCTGCTTTGTTTTTTCCACAATTTCATCAATGCTGGTGCCAGGCAAAATCCTGTAATTAACCGTGACGCTTGCCCGCCCCGGCACCACATTATCTTTGATGCCAGCATGGAAAATGGTTGGTACCACCGTGGTCTGCACCAGGGCTCGGCTGGCAAATGATTGTTGATAAATATTGAGAATGGCGCTTTCGAAAATACCGCTATTGGCAAAAACCAGTTTTTCCTGAAAACGCATCTCGGGTCCTACAAACGAAATGAATTGCTTAACAGGGCTTGATATTTCGGCATCGAAGGGATGGTCTGCCAGTCGTGTCACAGCACGAGACAGCGCTTCGATGGCCGTAGATTCGTGAGGCATGGACGAATGCCCCCCGTCAATTTCCACGGAAAGATCGACAGAAGCAAAGCCCTTTTCTGCAATGCCGATCAGAGCCACATCGGTGAGCACCCCGGGCACCAGACCATGTGTAATGGCATATCCTTCGTCGAGTACAAATTCGGCACTGATCTGCTCCCGCTCCATGTATTCGGCAATGGCTTTTGCACCTTGCTGACCCCCGACTTCCTCATCATGGCCAAAAGCCAGCAATACGGTTCGCTGTGGCGCAAAATTTTGACCCAACAAAAACTCAACTGCTTCCAATATCCCCATTACGCTCACTTTGTCGTCTAATGCACCGCGCCCCCATACGGTCCCCTGGTCAATGATGCCCCCAAATGGAGGAAAAGCCCAGGCACCAGCATCATCCTCAGCCACCGGCACCACATCCAAATGCGCCACTAACACCACCGGCTTAAGTTGCACATCGCTTCCCTGCCAGGTAAACAAATAACTATAATTATTAAAAACCTTTCGCGATAGGTGTGCGTGCACCAATGGATAACTATGCCTGAGCAGTTCGCCAAACTCTTGAAACGCGGCTGTATCCAAATCGGAAACATTTTCATAAGAGACCGTAGCAATGCTGATGGCTTTGGCAAGTCGATGGGCAGCAGCCGGACTTATGGCAGCTTTCGCCACAGCGGCATATTCTTTTTGTTTTGAATGAAATGTAAAAGTGCGATAAAGCAAATAAGCCACAAAAGTAAGCAGGACAAATACGATAAAAGATAATAACTTCCGGATCATAATGTTGGATATGAGATATCGAAATGGCGGACATACATATACGGTAAAACCCGCTCATCAATTTTAAAATTGAATATAAAAATACTGGCTTATCATTGATATCTTGATAAATAATCAGATTCCTTTGAATAAATATTAATATCATGAGACCATTTTTTTGGATTGTCGTCGCTTGCTTATTGACTGTCGATCAGGCATTTGCCCAGCCTATAGGCAAAGAAATAGAACAATATATAGAAAAAACCATGCTGGAATGGGCTGTACCAGGCATGGCAGTGGCCATCGTTAAGGATGGTAAAATTATTTCGAGTCGCGGCTATGGTGTATTAAAAGAAGGTGAAAAAGCAAGGGTAGATGACAATACCCTGTTTGCCATCGCCTCCAACACCAAAGCCTTTGTATCCTCTGCCCTGGGAGTATTGCAAGACGAAGGCAAACTCAGACTCGATGACCGGGTGCAAAGCTACCTGCCTGAATTCCAATTGTACCACAGTTACGCTTCGCACGAAGCGCGGATCGAAGACCTGCTTTGCCACCGCTTGGGTCTCGGTACGTATAGCGGTGACATTATCTGGTACAAATCGGATTTCAGTGCCCGCGAAGTGGTTTCACGCATTCGCTATGTGCCTCAAGCCTATAGTTTCAGAGCCGGCTATGGATATTCCAATCTCATGTTTATTGCGGCAGGCGAAGTAATCATGGAATCGTCGGGAATGCCTTGGGATCAATTTGTCCGGGAGCGCTTTTTGGTTCCCCTTGGTATGGACAGGACTATTTGCTCCAGCTCCGATCTGCAATCGAAAGGCAACTATGCCATACCCCACAAGCCCGATGAATTGCAAAACACACCCATCGCCTGGGTCAATTGGGATAATATGGGTGCAGCCGGAGGCATCATTTCTTCGGCAAACGATATGGCGAAGTGGCTTATGCTACAACTGAACCGAGGAATTTGGAATGGTGACACCATACTGAATCCATCTACGCAAAATATACTCTGGACTCCGCACAACAACCATGTGGTGAGTGACAATTCAAAAAAATTTAATCCCGGCACCAAGCTGTCAGGCTATGGCCTGGGGTGGAGTGTGAGCGATTTCTATGGCCATCGCCTCATCAGCCATGGCGGCGGCTACGATGGCATGTATTCGCTGGTGGCCATGATCCCGGAGCTCAACCTGGGCATAGTGATTTTGACCAACACCATGAAAAGCATTGCCACACCCATAAGGCAATATGTTTTTAATGCCTATTTACCAAAAGAAAACAAAGACTGGTCGACAATGGCTCTGGAACGGGCCGGTAAAAAAAGCGACATGCTCATGGACATAGAATCCATAAAAAAGGCGAGGGTGGCAGGCACCTCACCCACCGTGGCCTTGGATCGATACGCCGGAATGTACCATTCGAATATGCTTGGCAATATACACATTAGCCATGAGGACGAAAGACTTACTTTGTCGTTTGAACACGCTCCTGGCCTATCGGCAAGTCTAAGACACTGGCACTACGATACATGGGAAATTTTGTGGGAAGAACCCCAGGCGTGGTTTGACTTTGGCACGGTACAATTCAACATAGACAATAGCATGCGCGTGCAAGGGCTGGTATTTGATGTGCCCAACGAAGATATTTTTTTCCATGAACTGAAAGTGACCAAAACAGATTGAACAGTTTTTTTAAATAAAAACATGATATGAAAGCTATCGTTTATACCCATTATGGAAATCCGGAGGTGTTGACGCTGAAAGAGGTGGAAAAACCTGTTCCAAAATCAAATGAACTTCTGATCCGTGTTTATGCATCCACGGCCAACCGAACAGATTGCGCCAACCTCACCGCAAGGCCTTTTATCATGCGGTTTTGGCTCGGGCTTATCAAACCGAGCATCCAAATTCTGGGTACTGAGTTTGCCGGCATGGTGGAAGCAGCAGGCTCAGAGGTGCAAGGCTTTCAGGCCGGAGACAGGGTGTTTGGATTTGACGATGGTATATTGAGCGCATACGCAGAGTATCTCACCATTGCATGGAACAAAGGTATAGGACACATACCGGAAGGGGTCAGCTACCAACAAGCGGCAGCCAGTTGCGAGGGCTTTCATTATGCTTTCAATTTCGTTAATAAAGTCACCATCAATCCGGGACACAAGGTGTTGGTCAACGGTGCATCGGGCGGTATCGGGTCGGCCATGGTGCAATTGCTTCACTATTATCAAGCCGAAATTACTGCCACCTGCGCCACAAAAAACATAAAGCTGATCGAGTCGCTTGGTGCCAAAAGAATCATTGACTACACTACAACAGATTTCACCAGGGACACGGAGCGTTTCGACTATATATTTGATGCGGTAGGTAAAAGCACTTATGGTAAATCTAAAAATCTGCTCAAACCAGGTGGTGTATATATATCGTCTGAACTGGGGCCAATGAGTCAAAACATCTTTTTTGCGCTGTATAGTGGAATATTTGGTCAAATGCCGGGGCGGCACAGACGTAAGGTCAAATTCCCTATTCCTACGGACATCAAGCGAAGTGTGATGTTTGTAAAAAAATTAACGGAAGAAGGGCATTTCTCTCCGGTCATTGATCGTACCTATTCGATGGAGCAAGTTGCAAAAGCATATGAATATGTGCTCACTGGCCAGAAAACGGGCAATGTGGTCATTGACATGAATACAGGCAAGGTAAATGTTTAGATGGTCTTGATTGACTATTAAAAAATCATATTTTATTCTCCAGCACTATGCCCTGGTACTGTCCGTTTGACGCCGCATATGTTGTAGTTTGTAAATCAGGGGTTTAGCAACGATCAATTGATAAAAGGCTAAGAAACAAGCTGACTGTCACGGCTTTTCAATGGGCTCAGGCATGGCAAATTCCGTGTCCATTTGATAGGGAAGTCGATATACCTGGTGTTTATTGGCATCAAAAAATATAAGTTGGAAGGTGATAATTCATTCGGATTGCCATCGGCCCAAAAAGCATAAAATGCCTTTTCGGCATTTTCAGGCCTTCGGATGTAATTGTGGTTTTGGATGCTATTCTCTGTGATCTGGCGCTTTTTATACCATATTTTACCATGATCCACGCTTTCCCATATCACTACTTCGCCGCCACCCTGGTGTGGTTGCGGATCGGTTTCTGTTGGAGCGATCACGCGCCACACCTGCCCATCGACATACAGGCTGCCCATATCATAATTATGGTCAGACTGGCAAATGATGGAAGTTTGCCAGGAGGTTCCGTCATAGTAGGTCACGCGCCATTCCCTTGGGTTGTTTTGGGGGCCTGGTTCATGGCCGCCGCTGGTCACATACAGGCAAATCGGATTGCCCATAGCATCAAAATTCACATCTTTGAGGTAAACATTTAATTTTTGCCCGGCATAGTCTATGAGTCGCGCGCCACAATGTACCGTGGTCATGGGTAAGTTGATATGATGACCTTGAATTGTCGCCCAGTTTTTGCCAAAATCCTTGGTTTGCACATAAAACAGATCGGTGCGAAGATTGACATTGCCATCAGGATGCCGATTGAAAAAAGTACATATTTTGTCTCCGTGTATGGCGCTCACCTGGTAATGTCCGCTTCGTGTCGCTCCTTCCTCAATAATACCGGCTAATTTTTTATCATCGCTCCAGGTTATTCCATCTCTACTGGTTTCGAAATAAAGTTCTCTTAGGCCGGTATATTTGGTGAAAAAGTGAAAAAAGCCCAGCGATGTATCGAAAATAGGCTGTGGGTAAGTCATTTCTTCCCGGGTAATCAGTGTAAACGAACTGATATCATATGGTTTGTCGCTTCGGTATTTGAACCCCATGCGTTCTTTGCCACGACCACTCACAAACACCCACAAATAGCCTTGGTCATCGATAGACAAACTGGGATCGTCGTGCGGATCATCCACGCCTAATTTATCATATACCACCATTGGCTTGGGCACCAGCCCTGTTTTATGATCAAAATAGGAAATCATACACAGCAGATATTTCTGATCGGCTGTGGGCGTGCCACCATATACAAAAAAAGTCTTATCAACCGCTTTGTCATAAATAGCCATTGGACGATGCTTAGCCGTATAAGTGCCCAAGCCTCCAGAATACTTGTCGCCATATTCTGAAAATTGCCCGAGTGTAAACCAGATGCCGCGATAGCCGTCAATTTTCTGATTGTTCAGATTGGCCTGCGCCGATAGTTGACAGACTGCTGTCACCACCCATACCACACACAATACGCTTCGCTTGTTCATTTTACTTATTTTTTGTTTGTCTGTCTTGTTTACCCATTATAGTTTGCCTTTTTTCTGATCCAATCGAGCCGGAAGCTCTTCGGCTTTTTCATGAAATTGGTCAAACAGGTTATTTTGCTCCGAAAGGCTGCGGTTCTTCTACGGCGGGTTTGGAAAACCCGCCGGAACCCAGGCCATCAATAAATTTACTGTCGCCTTGCCTGAGGGCAAACATACCCCGGGCACAAAAAGCAACATGATTGCTCGAGGTGCCCGGATCATAAGACCTGACCCGACAGAGTGCTGTCTCAGGCCTTCACTGGCTTATGCCTGGCAATATACTCCGGATCGATGTCTATGCCCAATCCGGAGCCGGTAGGAACAGTTACGGTGCCATCGACACTTTCCAGCGTTGAAGTGGGACATTCGAAAGGGATTTCTGAATTGAAGCCCTTAAATTCGTGATAAGGTCCCGCGTTGGGTATGGCCGATACAAAGTGCATCATATACAAATAACCCAGACCGGAGCCTGAAATATGAGGGACACACTGAGTGCCCAGGGCATTAGCCATATTTGCTACTTTCACCGATCTGATCATCCCGCCAAAATAAAAAATATCGGGCTGTACCACTTGCAATGCATTATTTGCCAACAGCCAGCGAAACTGATGCATGCTTGGCTCCTGCTCTCCGCCAGCAATGGGCACACTGAGTGCGTCTGCCACCTGTCTGGTCTCTTCATACCAGTCAAATGGCACAGGCTCTTCGTAGAAATCAAAACGATTTTCTTCAATCAGCTTGCCTATCCTGATGGCCTCATCCACCGTGTACGAACCATTGGAATCGGCGTAGATCACCATGTCATCGCCAAAGGTCTTGCGCACTAGTGGAATGAGCTCTTCTGACCGCCCCGCAGGGTAGTCTGCGTTATTGCTCATGCGACCGCCCACTTTAAATTTCAATGCTTTTGCTTTGGTTTCTTCCACATCCCGCTTGATTAGTTCTATAGATTCTGCAGCGCTTTTACCCCTGAAATTATTGGCCTGGTACACCGATACGGCAGGGTGATGGATGGTGCCGATTAATTGCCCTATTGATTTTTGAGCCAGTTTGCCCAGCAAGTCAAGTATGGCAAATTCGATGGTAGCCAATGGCACCCACAAGGCCAGGTTTTGCAGCTTGTAGTTGCTCTGGTACACATACACCTCCTCGATGAGTGCTTCGATATTCCTGGCATCTTTCCCAAGAAAGAAAGGCTGTAGGCGGTTTACGAATATGGGATACAAAGACACCATCTGCATATTGTTGCTTACCGATATTCCCTCGGCTCCATCAGTGGTGCGCACGATGCATAGAAAGTTATCTTCGTATCTAAGCAATTCCAGCGTGTCGATAAGCAGTGGCTCAGCAAACAAATCAGCTTTGAGCACAGGTTTTGCTGCCGCCTCGTCCAACAGCCGATAGTTGGCGGCCACATTGTTATCTGTTGTTTCTTCCTGTGGTTTTTGGTTCGGCGTGCAAGAAACCAATCCCCCTGCCAACATGGTGGCTCCCATGGTGCTTTTTGTCAAAAAATCCCTTCTTGTATTTTTCATCATCATTTTATTTGTATCTCCTTCTAAATATTTCCTGACGCTGTTCCTTTCTCCTGGCTCATGAATCAAAAGGGCCCTTTACTGTTGTGGTCCACTGCCTTGGTTTTGGTACCTGGCATCTCACCCCTCACTTGTTTCACATCCAGATTTTTTCCGGTTTCTGTATCGTACCAGGAGGGCGTCAGTTGATCAGGCACATCGTCACCGGTCTCCACCGTCCATTTATGCAATACATTTCGCATATCTTGCAGTACCCCGGCATATACTTTTTGCGAGGCAACATTATTGAGCTGCTGCGGATCTAGCAGACAATCGAACAATTCTTCAGCCGCACGTGGTGTAGCAAACACATCGCTCTGGGCCTGGTTGAGCTTACCTAGGTCGCGAACTGTCTTGAGGTCGGCATAAGAACCGGATTCGTTGGAGTCTGCCGGCCCTTGATTGGGATATTGTGGTCTCTTGTTCGATACAAACATAAAATGCTTGGAACGTACCATGCGCTCATGCGCCTCGTAGTCGTGCCAATTGTGTTCGGCAAATATGAAATTCCTGTGCGGCGCATCCGGTTTTTTGATGGTTGGCAGAAAAGATACCCCCTGAAAAGTATCTCCTGCTTTGATCCCCGCCATTTCCAAAAATGTAGGCGCTATATCTATCACACTTATCATACTGGTGCTTTCAGCGCCCCGGCTTTGTACGCCTTTGGGCCAGCTCAATACAAAAGGAGTTTTCATGCCACTATCATACACCCTGGTCTTGCACCGGGGAAATGGCCGGCCATTGTCCGCCATTACCACCATGATGGTATTGTCCAAAACACCTTGCATTAGTAGTTCATTTTTTACCTGGCCAACATAGAAGTCGAACCGTTGAATCTCGTTGTAATACGATGCGAGATCTTGCCTGGTAGCCGGGGCATCAACGAGATATGGCGGAACGAAGACTTTGCCGGGATCGTGCGGCACACCAAAGTCGTCAGCCTGCCAGATTCGATGCGCATCGTGAGAAGCCAACCACATAAAAAATGGCTTGTCTCTGGGCCGCTGCTGCAAAACATTAAGCCATTGCGCTTCGCCGCCACTGCCATTATTTTGCTCCACTACCAAATCAAAATCAGATTTTGCATCTGGTCCCATGTGCCATTTGCCAGCCGCAGCAGTATAATATCCGGCTCTTTTTAGTTCCCCGGGCATGGTAGGCATGCCGGCAGGTAAGGGAGTGTGCAACTCGGCGGCGCCGGTATTGTGCGGGTATCTTCCGGCAACAATGCTGCACCGACTTGGGCTGCACGAACTTGCTGTGAGATAGGTATTGGTAAATTTCAGTCCTTCACTGGCCAATTGATCGATATTGGGGGACTTCACCACCGGATTGCCATAGCAACCCAGATCGTCCCAACTGATATCGTCACCGATGATGATGACAAAGTTAGGCGATTGCGCTGAAGGCTGCGCCTGTAAAGGGGCGTTACTAAAAAAAAGAAATAGGAGGCCATAGAGGCATATTGGGTATTTGAGCTTCATTCTATTTTTGTATTAATGGGTTTTACCGCTATCCTCAAGGTATTTTTCAAACTGTTGATTTTCTTCAGGCTATATAAAAATCATAAAAAGCTGCCTGTGAGTTAAAAAATATCATGTTCAGGCATAATGATTCAGATATTAATAAAAGCGACCGTAAATTATGAATTATTGACAAATAAAACAGAAATTGTACAGAAATAGGGCACAGTTGCATATAATCCAGAAGAATGAAAGAGATAAAAACAATTGTAGAAAATCTGAAAAAGGCCACCAAAGATGGCGTCAGGACTGCGCTTGCATCGGTAGTACATGTTTATGGTTCTTCCTATCGACGAACCGGAGCCCGGATGCTGATCCGTGAAGATGGCTACTGGTATGGTTCGGTGAGTGGTGGATGTCTCGAAGGCGATGTGATAACAAAAGCGATGCACACAATGAAATCGAACCAGGCGGAACTGTTCACCTACGACACGAGGCAAAATGCCAAAAATGCCTTTGGAATGGGCTATGGCTGCAATGGCCTGCTGGAAATATTGATAGAACCTATTGCATATGCCAAAGAAAGCCCCGCCTTTGCCATGTTTGACGAACTGCTCAGGGGCACCGGCACCCAGGGGCTTACGACAATATACTTCTCTGAAAATGAAAAAACCGCAAGAATTGGCCAGAGGCAAAAATACGACGGCAATAGCACTATCAGCCATCGGGAGCTGTCGGCCATGGTAGCTAAAGACCTGTCAGCGTGCATTAGAAATAATGAAGCCGCCGCTTCTACTTATCGAATAGATGGTGCTAAAATAAAAGTATTTCATGAGGTCTTCCCGCCCAATATCGATATCCTGATTTACGGAGCGGTGTTTCATGTAGTGCCCTTTATGCATATAGCCAAAGTACTGGGGTACAATGTGCATGTTACCGATTCGTTCGAGCCCATACAGCCGATATGGAATTTTCCCAATGCCGAAGAAATCGCACTTATTGAAGACTCGGAAGTAAACAAACTGATCAGCTCTACTCCCCAATTGGCCGTAGTCTTTCTGACCCATAATTTCTTCTATATCAAAGAACAATTGCCAAAAGTGCTCAAATCGGCAGTGCCCTATATCGGGATTTTAGGTAGCCGGAAGAAAACCCAAAAAATATTGCGTGAAGCTGAAATCAACGAGACCAACTATAGCGAGCAGCAATTGCAAAAAATCCATTATCCCATAGGCTTGGATATCGGTGCGGATACTCCGGAAGAAATCGCCCTGTCCATACTTGCCGAAATCAGGGCTTTCTACGCGGGCAAAGGAGGGGTGCCATTGAAAACCCTGTCCGGATCGATACACACACCCAAAATAGCCTGACCGTTCCCAATACGGGTGCTAAAATCAACAATCTAATATTGAGCCGATTGCTCATGAGGCTGTACTTCGATATTGTAAATTTCAGGCTCCTGTCGGCTGAATAAGCATCTTTCAAATGACAAATAATAGGTCGATTGCAGTCGATCCGTGTTTATATCCGGTATCTGAAGAAGATAATAAACAAGGCAAGGTGCCGTTTCGAGATGGAAGGCTTCGGAGGGCGGGTCTTCTGAAAGACGGATACTGATGGCCACGCGCCTGGCGCTGTGTGCAAGGGCAAAAAATAAAATCACCAGTAAACTTATGCAGCAAATTTAGTCCGGTGTATAGGCAAAGCACTCAACAAAAACAGGTATATTTTGATTAAAATCGATAACTATTCCATACATCTTTTAAATTATTAGAATACCCTTTTTACATTAGTAGCTGCCAAATAAAGTGTTTTTTTAAGGTGAATTGAAGAAGGGTTTTTTCTCAATTCAGCTTTAAAATTTTTGCATTGGGCATTTTTCAAAATTATAAACAACATAAATCCAAATATTAAATGGAAAAGACTACCCGAAGGGAATTTGTCAAAAATTCCACTAAAATGGCCATAGGTGCCGGGCTCATATCGATGATGCCCCTGGCGTCGAGTTGCAAGGGTGCCAACGAAAAAATAGTGATCGGTGTCATTGGCTTGCGCAATATGGGAATTAGCAACCTACGGTCTTTTTTGCAAAACCCAGGTGTAGAGTGCGGTGCCATTTGCGATATCGACGATGCCATCATCAATGAACGACTTGCGGATATTGAAAAAATAAATGAAGACCGCATAAGCAAAGGGGAGAAAATCACCATCAAAAAACCGGAGATTTACAAAGATTTCAGAAGACTTCTCGAAAACAAAGATATCGATGCAGTGATCATTGGCACCCCAGACCACTGGCACTGCCTCATGATGGTGTTGGCCAGCGAAGCAGGCAAGCATGTGTATGTAGAAAAACCAATGGCCAACTCCATAGAAGAATCGGAGATAATGGAGCGCGCCGCCCGGCGATATGGCAACGTGGTGACCGTAGGCCAATGGCAACGCAGCAGCCAACACTGGAACGATGCCGCCAACTATGTACAATCGGGCGCTCTGGGTAAAATAAGCCGCGTGAAAGCCTGGGCATACACCTCCAAAACCGCCCTGCCCATCGTGCCAGACTCGCCCGTACCTGTAGGCGTAGATTACGATATGTGGCTGGGGCCTGCACCAAAGCAGCCCTTTAATGAAAATAGATTTCACTACAATTTCAGATACTATTGGGATTATGCCGGGGGGTTGATGGCCGATTGGGGTGTGCACATGCTAGACTTTGCCTTGCTGGGCATGCAAGCCGAAAGACCCAAAACCATCAGCGCATTGGGAGGGCATTTTTCATATGAAGATGCCAGGCAGACTCCGGACACACTCAATGTTCTTTATGATTTTGGTGATTATTCCATTAACTGGGAGCATTCCGTGTGCCTGGGCAATGGATCGTATGGCATGGGACATGGGGTGCTTTTTCAAGGCAACAATGGCGCTGTGCTCGTGAGCCGTGGTGGTTGGCAGGTGCTCCCCGAAAAAGAAATGGTGGAAGGAGAGCGCGTTGACAAAATAGAAGAGAAAGCGTGGATGAAAGGCGACAATAGTCTCGATGCCCATGTGGCCAATTTCCTGGACGTGATCAGAAATGGGGGCACCACCAACTGCACCGTAGCAATGGGCAAGAAAGTGGCCATCGTATCGCACATGGGCAATATTGCGCATAGAACCGGCGAAAAATTGCTCTGGGATGATACCGCAAAAAAATTCACCAATTCAGAAAAAGCAAATGCGCTGTTGGTGCCCAACTACAGCGAGCCCTGGCAATTGCCCAAAATTTAAATAGGCTCAGCTCAAAAACGTAAAATTATGTATATGATTGATCTAAGGGAAATGAGCGCTGACCCTACAAGACAGCGGGGCTGCGGTGCGATACTTTCCATTAGCAAACCCTTCTAAAAATCAATTTTTTCTCAGAACTATAGGGCAGGTGGGTCGAATAGCGACCTGCCTGCCTTTTTTTCTGACAATGGGAGTAGCAGGAAATGGTATTGTCTGCAAAAAGCTTCTACTCACTCTATTCTCGCCTGAGTTACCTTTGGATTTTCCTCTATATTTTTGTGCACCATCGATTCCCTGGTCATCTGGTCCACCTCTATCATCGGATAGCCAAAATCTTCTACCACTTTGCCCCTGATCCGGTAAAAACCCCTTCCCCGAAAGGGGTATTTGCTGCTAACCTGCGGGAAATGGGTAGTGTCGAACACATTGCCCTCCTGGTCGGTAAAGGTACCAAAGTGCATCAGTTTGTGGTCTTTGGTTTGGGTGTTTTTGGTAGTGACCAGATAGCCCATCATTTCCACGCGCCGGCCGGTGAGCTTTTTGAGCTGTGCCGCAGTGGCATTTCCAAAATTTTGATGCCCCAACAGGCTAAACGGATCGCACAACGCAAAACCCAGCAATTCCAGTTCATCAAAGGCATCTTCATACGGCCTGCTTTCCAACACGGGCACCTGATAACTGGCCGGAGCCTCAAAAATGGTCAAAGAATGCCTGACCTGCTTTTTTCACTACAAATGAGTCTGGCTTCCCACAGCAATGTTCGCTTGGTCTTGCCCGTAAATCGAAATGCGCCAATCCGAATCAGGACACTGACCTGCTCCAGTCCCACGGGAATACGCTGAATGAAGTTTTCGAGGCCGGAATACAGGCCATGCTTTTCGCGTTCTTTAGATATCAATTCGCCGATTTTGTTTTCCAGACTTTTCAAGTGAATAAACCCAACGAATATGTCTTTGCCAATGATTTTAGTGAGATAGGTACTCGTATTTACACAAGGCGCCTCTATAGTGGCACCCGCCATACGGGCTTCGTGAAAGTAAAATTCTGTATGATAAAAGCCGCCAAAGTTGTTGATGACCCCGACCATAAACTCCAGGGGATAGTATGCTTTGAGGTACAGACTTTGGTAGCTTTCTACGGCATAGCTAGCCGAATGCGCTTTGGAAAATGAATAGCCCGAAAAGCTCTCTATCTGCCGCCATACTTCATTGGCGATAGCCTCCGGGTATCCACGTTCTTTGCAGTTGTCAAAAAACTTGTGCTCTACCAGTTTAAATTCTTTTCTCGAGCGAAACTTCCCCGACATGCCCCGGCGCAAAATGTCCGATTCGGCAAGGTCGAGCCCGGCAAAATGGTGCGCCACCTTAATCACATCTTCCTGATACACCATCACCCCATATGTCTCCTTCATCAGCTCGCCCATTTTGGGATGGATATACCTGATATTATCGGGTTGATGATGGCGTTGGATGTATTCGCGCATCATGCCTGAGCGTGCCACGCCCGGCCTGATGATGGAGCTGGCCGCCACCAGTGTAATATAATTGTTGCTGTCGAGCTTGCCCAGCAGCATGCGCATGGCCGGGGATTCGATATAAAAACACCCCATACACTTGCCCTGCATGAGCAGTTGGTTGACCTTGGAGTCCTTTTTGAATTTACCGGTCTGGCCTATATCTACCTTTATTCCTCTGGTTTGCGCCACCATTTCCACAGTGTCTTTGATATGCCCAAGGCCACGCTGGCTCAGTATATCGTACTTGTGTATGCCCATATCTTCGGCTCCGTACATATCGAAATGGGTGATGGGAAAACCTTTGGGAGGAATTTCGGTAGCCGTATAGGCATAGATGGGTTTTTCGGTAATGAGGATGCCCCCCGCATGTATAGACAGGTTTTGCGGCATGTCGTGGAGATGATCAGCGTATTTGAAGATAAGCCTGGTGAGGTCGTCCTTTTGGCGCGCCTCCAATGGCCGGTCGGCAATTTTGTCGATTTCGCTTTTGGGCAAGCCAAACACCTTGCCCAGCTCCCTGATGATAGACCTGCCCTGAAAAGTATTGAAGGAGGCCAGCAGCACCGCATGGTCGGTCGTATATTTGTTGAGAATATAGGCGATCACCTCGTCGCGTTCTTTCCATGAAAAGTCGATATCAAAATCGGGGGGCGAACTGCGGTATGGATTGAGAAAACGCTCAAAATACAAATCGAGTTCAATGGGATCGACCTCGGTAATGCCCAGACAGTACGCCACCATGCTGTTGGCACCACTCCCCCGCCCGACATGAGCATAATTTTTGTGCCGGGCAAATTCGACAATATCCCGGGAGATAAGGAAATAGGCTTCGAATTTGCGCTCAGCGATCACATCCAATTCCCTCATCAATCG
The DNA here is from genome assembly GCA_012033595.1 of Cyclobacteriaceae bacterium. Taxonomy (GTDB): domain Bacteria; phylum Bacteroidota; class Bacteroidia; order Cytophagales; family Cyclobacteriaceae; genus JAAUQL01. Next base: position 43,001 of record JAAUQL010000036.1, read on the forward strand.
TTGCATTGCATAGCTGCTGTAGTGCTCGTAGCGCCTTTGAAAGCCTTCGAGCGCATAGCTGCGCAACCTGGCGTGGTCTTCTTTGTGGCTGATAGAGAATGTTTCCTTGTTTTTGGACATACCCAGCTCGAAGTCGATGCAACAATTTTCCAATAAGGTCTTCGAATTGGATATGATTTGCGGGTATTGCCAGTAGTATTTTAAAAGTTCGGGTTCTGGAAGCATGGTTTCATTGGGTCGTGCTTCCAGGTTTTTGTCCAGCTTGCTCAATATCACATTTTCGCCAATGGCCCTGATCAGGCGATGCACATTGTAGCCCGTTTTGTTTTTGAAGGTGACCGGATGCCATATTACCAGCTTATGCACATAGTCGCGATACGCCGACCTGGCTATTTTTACTACTTCATCGGTCTTGATCCCAACGAACTCATTTTCACGCAAGTCAGAAGCATCGACTGTGCCCATGGGATATATCACATAAGCATGCGCAAATTCCGGGGCTCGGGAGAGCAAAGGCATGGTGCTGGCATTGTAGCGCGAAAGGTAGCGGTTCAATTCTTCAAACCCCGCGTTGCTTTCGGCTATACCAATATAGAGCAACTCGGTACCGGATCGAAACTCAATGCCCAATGCCAGGCGAAGTGCATGCTCATGTTGGTTTTCTGCACAAATCCGCAACAGCTCTATATACCCCGAAGTATTGTTGATGTCGGTGAGCACCAGCTTTTTCACCTGGCAGCGGCGTGCTTCATTATAGAGCTCTTGCGGACTGAGTGTACCGTATTTGAAACTGAAATATGAATGGCAATTGAGATACATTACCAACAAAATTAGTAATTACTAAATTAGTTAGACTAATTTTGCTGGCAAATAATTCACCCCTCCATTTAAAGTTTGTACAGGATCATTGCTACCCTGACACTAGTCGCTACATCAAACATCACAAATCTCGACACCTTTTGCCAGTGCCTCCAATGGGTTTGACCAGGTAGGCACAAACTCCTGGGCGACAAATCCATCGAAACCTGTTTCCAAAATAGCCTTCATAATAGCCGGATAGTATAACTCTTGTGTTTCATTGATCTCATTCCTACCCGGTACGCCCCCTGTATGGTAATGGTTGATATAAGGATGATACTTGCGAATGGTAGCAATCACATCGCCTTCCATAATCTGCATGTGGTAGATATCATACAAAAGTTTAAAATGATCTGAGCCCAATTTTTCACAAAGTGCAGCCCCCCATGCAGTATGGTCACATTGATAATCGGGGTGGTTGACTTTGCTGTTGAGCAATTCCATCACCAGATATACTCCATGTTGTTGGGCAAGTTTAGCAAGTGGTTCGAGACCTTTGGCACAATTTTCCAATCCCTGCGCTTCGCTGAGTCCGTTGCGGTTGCCGGAAAAACAAATGATATTTTTGATGCCCATGTCGGCGGCCTTTGGGATGAGGCTGGCATAATTATCGTAAAGTGCCTGGTGAAGCGATGGGTCGTTAAACCCATTTTCGATGCCAAATTTGTCTCCGGTAGACATAGAGCAGGTCATTCCCTTATCGAGGGCGAGCTTCCATTCACCTGGGCCGAGCAGGTCTATGCCCTTGAGGCCAATGGCTTTGGCTCCCTCGAGGAATTGTTCCATAGGGATTTTGCCATAACACCAACGGCAAGCAGAATGATTGATATTTCCTTTTAATTTCATGTTATCTATATTTTTTGTAGTTAAAAAATTTGCCCATGCCGGCGCTCCCAAAGTCGATACCGCTACTCCGGCACCCAGCAAGCTCAATGCTTCTTTCCTTTTCATATTGTTTAATATTTAAGATACGATACTGGATCGCAAACACGATAATTATAAATCATGGCTAATTTAACCCGAGTAGGACAAAGAACAAAATGGCAAAAGATTCTGCTTCCCCTTTTTTACCACCCATCTCCGCAGCAGATGGCACAATAATTGAAATGCAAGCTTGACCATTTTACCATAAAATACATGAAAGCGATACCTATTTTTTTTATTCTGCTGCTTGGCCTCACTGGTTGCTACATCGAAATTGAGCTGGATCCTACCCAAGTCGTGGTGGAAGATACCGGCGAATACGAAACTCGCGAAATTGTGAGTGAGGTATGGTCAAACGGCCAGTGGGTCTCTAGCAAATATATCAATCACACCTGGCTTTCTATCGATCTGTACAATGCTGGTAGCCTCAAGGCTTGTGGTGTGTATGCCGATATCGTGTTTTATCGTGGATACAAGGCAATTAAAACCATTTCCGTAAACATACCCGATATCAGACCCGGACATCGCTACAATTATACCCTCGAAACAGGATTTAATTCACTACGTGACTACGACGATTATTCTGTCGATGTTTATTGGGAATAGCTGCTTTGCTCACCAGGAGGGTCGGTGAGTGCAGACGGACTTATAGCAAATCTTCTATTACCTTTGGATAATAATTTTTCGAATGGCATTCAACTCATCTTTACCCGCAATTTTTAGCAAAAACAACCCGTTGGGCAAACTTTGAGTATCCATTTTAAACTCACTTTGGCCTTGGGCGTACGTCCCTTGTATTAATTCAACTCCTCGCTGGTCAACTACCGACCATTGCAGGTCTTTGCTGAGCGGCTCCGGCAGAGAAACCATAAAGTAGTCTTGAGCCGGGATCGGATAAATGGCTGCTTCGGTGATTTTCCTTAAATCCAGATCATCTTCCAATCCTGTAACGACCGTATTTTGCAAGAAAGGCAACCTGGCAAAGACTGATTGGTAAATTTCTCTGCTCCCCTCGTTCACGTCATTTTGAACAAAAACCACCACACCCAATTTACTGCCATCATAGATGGTATTTTCTTTACTTAGATTGTTCAAATCCCAGGTGACAGTAAAGCTTTGCGTAGTTGCGGCATTCCAGGAAATATTGTAGGGATAGCCTCCGGCAGGAAGCATGTCCTTTACCACATTGTTGAGTGAATCTATGCCATAGGGTTGATTGACCTGGGCATCATCTATGCTGGTTTCAATTGGAATCACGTTTACAATGATTTCATCATTTAGTGTATCGCGAGCTGTTATGGTCACATTGATATCAGCGGCGTTATCGACTCTTTTTACGATCTCCACCGAAATATCAAAAAGTGGATCTATCAACGACCTGTTGATGACCTGATAATTTTCATAGACATTGGCTGCAAAGTCATATTCTTGTATTCCATCCATAAAAGAGCGTGGAGATGCTGTGATATTATAGATGCTGCCGCGGGTTTCTACAGGATATTTATTGTTTTCGTAGATCACATCTGGGCTTGGATAGCTGCTGTGATACTCAAGAGGTATCATATCCAAATTGAATCTGGTGGCCAAGGTGTTAATTTCCTCAATTTTCACGTTGGGATTATTTAAATTGTCGAAGTGCTCGAACAAAACATTGTGTGAGCGTTCGCCAATCCATAAATTATCAAATGCAAAGCCGTCATAATTGGTACCATCCGGGTTTTGCTGATCACTGGCAAACACGACCCTAAATCGCACCGAACTTAGACCTGCCGGCTGGTTGTCTCTAATTTCATCCAAAGGAAACCTGGCGGACTTCCAACCATCAAACACTTCGGTCCAGCCATAGCCGCTACTGTTATTGCCAATACTTCCGATAATAGTTTTATCGCCAGGTCGGCTCACAATACCCTTTTCGTTGTACCACTCCACACCAATTTGTTGTTTGGGATCCCGGGCTATTTTTTCATTTGGGTCGACCAAAGTATGCCAACTTCCTCCTTCAAAAGAATACTGGATCACGGCTCCATCCCGGGTGCTTTCCGCATTAGACCAGATATCTATAGATAGCATTGGCCGCGATAATGACCTTAGGTCGAAGGCAGGCAGCGACACATATGAGTTTTCGTTATCGTTGTGCCGGTTTTCACTATTGCTGGTAACCCAGGCTTTATTGTCGCCTTTGATGATGTGACCATTGGGCACTTTGAGTTGCCAACTTGCGTTATCACCCCTAAAAGCCATGGAGTTGAAATTTTCGAAATCCTCTTCGTAAGGAAAGGTGGTAACGGACTGTATCACAGATACTGGCATGATGAGCTTAGCCACGCAACTCAGGTTTGTCTTGATGGTCATCTCGACCGGAAATTCCTGATTGCCCTGACTGAACTGATGATAGGCGGTGCTATACTGGCTGTGAGAGCCTCCAACGGGGCTTCCTTCACCAAAATTCCACCAAATGGAGTCGATGGATGAGGTGGGATCTTCATATCCTTCGGGATAATTATTGCTCGACGTTTTTGCCGTTGTATTATCAACAAATTCTGAGACTTCTCCAAATGTGAGGTTATTGACTGTAAAAAGCGGCACGGGCACGGCTCCTATTGCTACCTCACCAACCTTGAAGGAGGAACATCCGTACTTAGTCGTTTCGGTTAGCCTGACCTTATAGCTGTCCGGTTTATTCTTATCAAATTTAATTTTAGGATTTTGCTTGTTGCTTGTAAAATCCAAATTCTCTCCAATTTCCCAAGACCACTTTGTGATGGCATCATTGAAGATAGAACCGTTTTCTAAAACAGCAAGGTCTTGGAAAGTGATGGTATCAGCAATACAATTGTGATCGGTGGTAAAGTCGATGTTTGGGATGTCATTCACCACGATGAACCTGGGCTCTTCTGATGTTGCACCTGTCCCTTCATCTTTTAGGGTGTATTTGACTTCGTGCAAACCGACACCCGCTACGGCGATGTTGAAATAATACTCGGTGCCTTGTGAAAAAATATTGCTTCCTTCCCAAATATCTGTAAAACCTTCTTTGGAGGTTCGGGGTAGTGGATTGTCCAGTGGAAGTTCGTTCAGGCAAAATGGTCCCGGATCACCTACTTCAATTTCCGGCAATGGAAAGACTATTGTTTGCTGTTCGGTATAGTTGGTACACCCTTGCAAATTGGTATAGGTATATCTGATCACATGTGTTCCCGTATCGGCAACGAAAGGAATAAAGGTATTGCCAACAATACCAGCACCTGTAAAAGCGCCCAATTCAGGCACTCCTGTCAGATTTGATGATGGATCATCTATTTGATAAGCCGCATCCAAACCAAAGAAACGTGGGCTGGGAAGGGAATTTATTTTTACACTTGTTTGGCTTTCCACCACGTTACATTCCCCTACAGGATCGTTGGTAAAGAGATGTAAAGTTATCGTGGCGCCATCTTCTGCCTTAGCTGGCAGATAGGCAGCATTGAGTTGTTCTGGATTGATATAAGTACCAAGTCCCCCCGACCACATGGCTGAAGTGGCAGAACCACTAATTGTGCCATTTAGATACAAAGTATCGCCTATGCAAATTGGGGCATAAATTCCGGCATCAACAATAGCAGCTTCATCAATTTGAATAAACACCAGATCACTAACGGCATTGCATGGTCCTACGGGATTATTGGTAGTGAGGGTCAATGATACCCCCTTATTGGCAATATCAGCCGAACCGGGCGTATACCTTGCATTTAAATCTCCTATAAAACTAAAGGTGCCATCCCCGCCTGTTGACCATAAGGCACTCGATGCTGCCCCTGCAAAGGAGCCATTGAGGTTGACGGTGGAAGTTTCACAAATAGTGCGATCTATGCCAGCGTTTACTTCAGGCGCTTTGTTGATGGTGATATTGACCTCACTTGTGGCAATGACGCAGGGAGCACCCGGATCATTACTGGAAAGTGTCAATTTAACCGCCAGACCTATTTCCGAAGGACTGGGGATATATGTTGCATTTAAGGTTGTATTATCAGGATAGAAGGTGCCGAGTCCCCCACTCCATGACACGCTGGTCGTACTGCCGCCTACGGTTGCATCGGTCAATGTTACCGAGTCCCCTTCGCAAATGGTTTTGTCTATGCCGGCATAGACCACAGGTGCTTTTGTGATGCTGATCTGCACTTGATCGCTTACCGCTATGCATGGACCTGTCGGATCATTTGTAGTTACCGTGAGCAATACAATGGTATCATTAAAAATAGCTGGCGGAGTGTATGTCACATTTAAAGTAGATATAAATGGTTTGAACCTTGACGTCACCGAAGACCCATCGAACCAGGTCACCGAAGAAGCACTTCCACTTCTTGTGGCGTCTGATATCAATATAGTGTTTCCTTCACACAAGATTTTGTCTGTTCCAGCATTAACTATAGGTTTTGGAAAGATTACAATATTCACAATATCTTCTACTGCCGGACAAAGACTTCCATCGTCTGCCGTTAGTTTGAGAACCACTGTGCCAACCTCTGTTGGGTCAGGTACATAAGTGGGTGTAAGAACGTTTTCGTTTTGAAGATTTGCCGGGTTTCCACTAACTACTGTCCAAATAGATGGAGGGAAGAGCGCCCCGCCTCCTACGGAAGCATCACTAATGGCAATGCCGGCGCTACCTTCGCACGCCTCCTGATCCGTTCCTGCAAATACTGTATTTCCTGCATTTACCTGTTGGCTTACGTCAATAGAAGTACCGACACAACCAAGTGCACTGGGGGTGATGGTATACGTTACATTTTTGGGAATAGTAGATGTATTGTTTAATACCTGGGTAATTTGATTGCCTAAACCAGAAGATGCCCCGGTCACAAATGCATCCTCGGGGCTAGCCGTCCAGGAGAAAGAAACAAATGGAGTAGCTGTAGGATCAGAAATTTGAATATCTGTTTGAGAACCGCTACAGATGATAGGATTGGTGGCTGTGGCTTGGGGGGTGGGATTTACCGTTAAGCTCGCGCCCACACTCGTTACCGTCGGGGCGCACGTTCCGCCCACAATCACATCATAGACCGCTCCGTCGCCGGTGGTTATGCCTGTAATCGTATATGTGCTGCT
>JAAUQL010000037.1 GCA_012033595.1 Cyclobacteriaceae bacterium
GCTCATCTGACAAAGATGGGAGCTCATCCGGCAAAGATGGGAGCTCATCTGACAAAGATGGGAGCTCATCTGACAGAGATGGTAACTCATCTGACAATGATGGTAACTCATCTGACAAAGAAAGGACAATATCTGACAGAAAAAGGATCGCGTAAATACACCCCCTCACAGTTTTCCTAAGGAAACGCTGAGGCTTAGGAACAGGTCGATTCCCCTCCAGGCTCACAATAGGGCGATTTGACAAATGGTTGATAATTCTATTAACTTTATCGCATGTCGACTAATTTTCAACACACGGCGAAAGGCACCTTTTTTTTGTAACCTTTACTTGTTATCGGTGGCGTTTTCCCTCCTCAGCGATTCCTGCGGATAACGCTGATGGAGGCTAGAAAATTCGAGCATCTGAAGCATTAAATTCTCTATAAAGACATAAGAGGTGAAATCTTACGTCCCTGAAAGGGTCAAATGTTTGTGCAACGATAAAGCGTATATTCATAGGACCCCATCGGGGTCGAGCAGTAGCTTTGATATCATTTCTATAAACAGTAAATCCCTTTGGGATTAATTCCTCAGCGTTTCCTGCGGATAACGCTGAGGGAGGTTAGCTGCCAAAAACCGCTGTGATCTTCAATATACAAAGGCCTTTTTCGAGGTAGTTGTTGCACAACAGTGAATTCCTTTCCACAATACCTGGCACGCTGCAAGCCCCCCATCTATATCTGAAAACCACATTCAATTGGCATAATTTTTTTTAGTAACCGAATATAAAAATCTCATACTGGACAAAAATCATTTTAGGTATGAATCATTCATAGTAGCTACATTTTTTAAAACACACAAATTGTAAAAACATGTTCACTAAATCCTTTTGGAACGAATTTGCTTCTATTTACGATTACCCGGCTCTGGACAAGGATATAAAGGTCGATGTGGCAATAATTGGAGCCGGAGTTACAGGAATTTCCACTGCCACGCTACTGGCCAGAGTCGGTTATACAGTAGCGGTGCTCGAAAGCCTGAAAGTAGGCGGTGGCACAAGCAGCCACAGCACCGGCAACCTCTACTTTACGGTAGATAAAAATCTTGGCCACCTGCACGACAAATACGATAAGGAAACAATTCTGAATCTGGTAAAATCCCGTGCGGCTGCATTAGACCAAATGGAAACCTGGGTGAAGGAATTTTCACTGGATTGCGACTTTAATCGACAGCCATGGTACCTCTATTCCGGTTCCGAAGTCAATGATAAGTTGATTGATGATGAATTCAAATATGCTCAAGAGGCAGGTGTGTCCATAAAATGGGCAGAAAAATCCGATTTTCCACTTAATGTATCCAAAGCCGTGAAAGTAGATGGCCAGGCTCAGTTGAACCCCATGCGTTATGTGCAGGAACTGACCAAATCAGTCGCCTCAGATAAACTTCAGATATATGAGTGCACACGCGTAACAGATGTGGATGAGGACGATGGACAGGTGACAATCAAAACCACAGGCGGCACGGTCAGGGCAAAATATGCGGTACATGCCACCCACATTCCCAAAGGCGTGATGGCAGTGCAGGCGGCCCTTTCTATGTACCGCGAATATGGAGTGGCCTTTCGTACGGAACATATTGACTTTCCCCCGGGGATATTCTGGGGATACCACGGCGAAGCAAATAAGTATAGTTCGCGCCTTTATCAGCGTGGCGGAAAAAATATGTAATGGTCATTGGCGAATCCCACCGGGTAGGACAAGCGGAAGACAACATTGAAAATATCAAAAAGCTGGAAGCTTTTGCCAAAGAACAGTACGGATTGGAAAACGCCGTGTATCGCTGGGGCGGTCAACACTACAAGCCCGCAGACCTCATTCCCTATATCGGTCCCAAAAAAGGAGGTAGTCATGTCTTTATAGCCACAGGCTTTTCCACTGACGGCTTAGTCTATGGTACTCTTGCCGGAATGCTCATCGCAGATGCTATAGAAGGCAAAGAAAACCCCTGGGTCGATATGTATAAAGCCCATCGCTTCAGTCCCCTGAAGTCTGCCAGCAACTTCATCGAAGAAAGCATCAACACAGCCAAACAATACTTGAACATCCTCCCCGGAAAAGCAGATAAAGCGGATTTTGAGCATGTGAAAAACGGTCAGGGAGCTATTGTGGAACAAGACAATGAAAAAATAGCTGCCTATCGCGATGAAGAGGGCAAGCTTACCTTGACCTCGGCGGTATGCCCGCACATGAAATGCATAGTGAACTGGAACAATGCCGAAAAAACCTGGGATTGCCCCTGCCATGCCAGCCGCTTCCAACCCGATGGAACTGTACTGGAAGGACCTTCGTACCATCCGCTCGCCAGCATAGAAATGATAGGGGGGGAAATTAAAAAAGAAAAATAATGGATATTGCAGAAGCCATATTCATAGGAATAGGCATAATGGCACATTACTCCCCTCTGGCGCAAGTGTTTTCCACTTGTGCCTTTTCTCAGCCTACATAACATTACTCCCCCTCAGAGTTATCCGCAGGAAACGCTGAGGCTTTAACAGGTCGATTTGACAATGGGTAAGTAATCTATCTGCAGAGCCGGCAATCGTGGCTTAAATTTGACTTCGGCTCTATGCTACCCGCTTATTTTTTTGAGCTCAATTTTTGACCTTAAAAGTTGACAAATTGGGAATGAAGTTTAATCGAATGCTGTTTTTAACTAGATTTGTATAGTGGACATGCGTTTTAACTAACTAAGTGTCTGTCCGGAATGTCCAGACAAACACCTATTATCAAAAATCAAAAGAAGATGCTCAAAGCCCTTTGGATTCTAAATTTTCAATATTTGAGGCTTGTATCTGGGATTTTAGAATTTTCTCATGAGCCTATTTTACAGACATACTTTAATCATAAACTTATCATGAAAAATTTACGAATTATCTTTTTTCTATTTGTTTTCACAATGGCTGGTTTTACTTCTACTAAAGCTCAGCGTGTAGAAAGTGAATCGCCATTGATTGGCAGGTGGGATCTTACCATTAACATGACGGAAGATCAATTAAAGAATCTCGGCATTTTCCGACATGGTTTAATGGCATCGGATGGTTTTCCGGGATGGCTTGAAGTTAAATTGTCCGGTTTATCGACCCTTGTCGGATATTATGTAGGATACGAGGGAAGTGCAAGACCCATCGCCGAAGTTCATTATTCAGCCGATGACGACAAATATCACTTTACTATTCCTCCCCAATGGATGGATATTGATGATATTTATTTTGAATTCACATTAAAAGACGACAAGCTTTCGGGCTATGAGGTGCTCGACGGAAATAAACTTAAATTCACCGGAGTGCGTGCGCCAAGTTTAACAAGAAGCGAACCTCCGGTGTGGGGAAATCCCATTAATTTGCTTACCACCAATATGGATCGTTGGATCATTCCGGCAAATAATAAATTTGCAATGATTGAAGGTATAATGGTGAACAAAGAAAAAGGGGGCAACTTGATTAGCACTCAAAAATTCGATGATTTCAAACTCAGTATAGAATTTAGGTATCCGGAAGGAAGCAATAGCGGAATTTATCTTCGTGGCCGCCATGAACTTCAGATCGAAGACTCAAAGGGCAGAACAGACAAAGTAAGCATAGGAGGCATTTATGGATTTATTGAACCCGCAGTTTACGCGGCAAAAAAACCAGGAGAATGGCAAACTTACGAAATAACCTTAGTAGGGCGACATGTAACCGTCGTACTCAATGGTATTGAGGTTATTTCGAACCGTCCGATCCCGGGGATCACCGGCGGATCGCTCGACAGTAACGAAGGAGAGCCAGGTCCTATTATGATTCAGGGAGATCATGGCCCGGTTGAATTCCGTAAATTTGTGATTACGCCATCGATGAACTAAAATGGAAATAGCAGGCATTTGAGGTATTTTCCTTTAAAATGTCCGGATCTATGTCGTAAAAAATGAATTGCAAAATCTACTTTTTACGACTAATCACAAACGCTCTTAAAGCTTCAGGCCGCGAGCAGAAAAAAAGCCTTCAACATCACGGATATTGAAGGCTTTTTTGAATACATAGCTTAAAATTTCTAATCTGATTGCTTATAATTTCTAACGGTAGCCAGTACATTTTCCCAAAGCATTTCGTATGGCACGACTTCAAAGTCTATAAATGATTCACCGGCCACTTCCGATTCCATAAGTTTATCCTGAAGGTACTTGCTCTTTTGAATAATCGTTTCATATTCCCTGTTGTGAATAGCGATTTTGTGCAATAGCTTACAAAACGTCTTTGTCCGCTTGCTGTAGCTGTTGTTCAGAAACTTGCTGACGTAATCATCTATGGCATTTAATTTCGTATAGAGTTTAGACAATTCATCGCTGGTTTTATTCATTGTTTGCAATATCAGAATCGCCACATGGTAGCCGGCATTTTCTTTAGAGAACTCCGGCGTTTTCTCTACAAATTGGTGATAATCAAATTTTTTAATGATTTTCTTGTTATTGGTCAGAAAGTATAGATAGCTTCTATAAATATTCCACCTTAGTAAGTCCTTTTCTTCCAGGTCTCCAAAAGTTTTGTTGCTAGCCACCCGGAAGAATATATCAGATGCTTTTTCGAATTGCTTGTTTTGTATATACAGGATCACAAATTTTTCGGCAAAGCCATACCAAGATTTAGAGCTGCTGTCCACCTCGTTGAGCATGCGCTCCAGAAATTCGCTACCCTCCTCGTGCTTGCGCAATTTTATCAATGCATTTCCTTTGGCAAAATTGACAAATAAGCTATCGAACCTCTTTTGATTTATTTTGCCGTTTAAAAAATCTTGCTCCACTTTTGAAATGGTAGATAGCACCTGATCAAACTCTCCGGTTAGTTCAAGATACCAAATTTCAAGTTTGAGATAACGTTCAAAAATATTATATGAATGCGTTTTTTCGTAAAGGCTTTTCAGTTCAGCAATTGCCTTTTTAAAAGGTTCAAAGCTCTTTTTTCGGTTGTTTACCGTGCTATTGATGCTAAGTCTGTATTCCTGAAATATGGTTTCTGCTTTTTCCTCCAGTCGTTCCAAGGCCTCGGTGTCTTCGAGCTGTTTTTTGATGTTCTGGAATAGTTTTGGCCGGTATGTTTTTGCATACACTTCGCGAAGTTCGCGCAAGCAGTCTATCGACACCACAGTAAACTCGCCTTCCCTGGCCAAATCCATGGTTTTATAGAGCAGTTTTGTGCCTAATTTGGTCTCATCAATATTGAGCAACATCCGCGAAAAATGCAGGTAGTCAAGAGCTTCCTGGTATAGGTTGGCGGCTTTGGAATGTCTTTGGCTGGAGAAATCCATGAAAAACAGGTGGTTGAGCAATTTCCTGCTCAGTCGCGATTTCAACATTCTGAATTTGAAATCGACCTCTTCACTTCCGTAAATACCACTCGAAGCTTCCACATCGTCATTGAACTCCCCGTTTTTAATCCCCAAAAACAAGTTAATCTCCTTGTTGCCGTTTTGATGCAGGTTTTTGAGATCCAACAAAGGCAGGTTGCGCCGTGTGTGATCGGTTACTATTTTTATCAAATCCTTTATTTCATCCATCGCTTTCGATAAGTTTAAAATACGTTAAACATACAATCCATCCCTTCCATAAGGTGTCTGTCTGTATTCATAAAAAAATTGGGAGCCAAAAGCATAACTTTCCACTCAACACTATCCTCCAAAAAAAAAGTAGCCATGGTTTTTGACGTTGCGAAGTTTGTCGTCAACTCTACTGTCCAATAAAAGACAATATTTCATTCAAATGTGAAAATTATTTGTTTCATATATGCAAGTATTCTGTAACCTTGGCATATGTGTAGACAGACAGGTCAAATCTTTCGACTAATGATTTTTGACTTTCATAGGAAATTGATCTTTGAATAAAAAAGTTCGGCTTGTTTTTGCATGCATGTTGAAGGCGGCTGCGAATGGATGAGCATGGAAACAGTGATCTAAACTGCGGTAATGATCATGTCGACTTGGCCGCCTTGAAGGCTGTTTTTGAATAAATATGTCCTTGTCTTTTTGTTGCGACTGAAATGGATGAGAAAGGGAGTTTACTAAATAGTATGGATTTTTACAAAAGAAAATAATATGCTAAAAACAGTTTTTTCAACTTCTGGGATGATATTCTTCGATGATCTGCTTCAAATACTCACGGTCTAAGTGCGTGTATATTTCAGTGGTGGTAATCGATTCGTGGCCAAGCATTTCCTGAACCGCTCTCAGGTCGGCACCACCTTCCACCAAATGAGTTGCAAAGGAATGCCGAAAGGTATGCGGACTCACCGACTTTTGGATGCCGGCCTTTTTTGCCAAATTTTTGATGAGGGTAAACACCATGACCCTGGTAAGACCCCGACCCCGCCGGTTTAAGAATACATAGTTTTCATATCCTGGTTGTATGGCCGTATGTACTCTGATTTCTTCCATATAAATCCTGATGTATTTGATGGCTTCTTTACCAATAGGCACCAGCCGTTCTTTGTTGCCCTTACCCACTATGCGCAGAAAACCAATGTCAAAATACACCTGGTTTATTTTTAAATTGATGAGCTCCGACACACGCAAACCCGAACTGTACAGTGTCTCCAACATTGCCCGGTTTCTGCCGCCTTCGGCAGTAGATAGGTCTATAGCTGCCAACAGTTTTTCGATTTCGAAAAAATTAAGCACATCTGGGAGCTTGCGGCCCAGCTTAGGCGCTTCAATAAGCGTGGAAGGATTGTCGGATATAAGTTGTTCATATTCCAAGAAAAGATAAAAGGACTTGATACCCGAGAGTATCCTAGATTGGCTGTAGGCCGACAGCTCCAATCCGGCGATTTCTTTGAGCAGATCCTCTATCATTTTGCTACTGACCTGTGTAGGTCCGGTCGGATTATTGGAGTTCTCGACAAACTGTTTTAGTTTTACAACATCCCGGACATACGCCTGAATTGAATTGTCTGACAATGATCTTTCAAGCTTGAGGTAGTTGGCAAATTGACGTATGAGGATGTCCCAATTCATGGAATTATAAATAAATGGCAATATTAATCATAAACGGGCCAAATTTAAATTTGCTCGGCACACGCGAGCAAAGTATCTATGGGTCTCAGGGCTTTGAGGCTTATCTTACAAAGTTGCAGGAGTGGTATCCTCAGGCTGGACTTCAGTATTTTCAATCCAATTCCGAATCGGAAATCATAAACAAAATACACGAGGTAGGATTTGAGATCGGTGGTATCATACTCAACGCGGGGGCTTTTACCCATACCTCTATTGCCATACGCGATGCCATAGCAGCCGTGACCAGCCCGGTGGTAGAAGTTCATATTTCCAATGTACATGCCCGTGAAGCGTTTCGGCACAAGAGCTATCTTTCTGCTGTCTGCAAAGGGGTGATATTGGGTTTTGGATTGGATAGCTACAGATTGGCGGTGGAGTACTTTATCAAATCATAGGTTTACCATTGTTGAGTTATGCTCAATTTCAAAGAAATCGCATCAGTTACGCTCATCCTTTTTTCTATCATCGATGTGCTGGGGTCTATTCCTATCATCATCGATCTGAGGAAGAAGAATGGTCAAATTGAGTCAGGTAAAGCCACCATAGTAGCGGGGGTCATCATGATCGCGTTTCTTTTTATTGGTGAAGGCATACTCAAACTCTTTGGCATCGATGTGGAATCATTTGCTATAGCCGGAGCCATCATTATTCTGATTATCGGCATGGAAATGATTCTTGACCGTTCATTGTTTAAGCAAGATCCCGGGTTTACCAATGCAGCTTCCATTGTTCCTCTGGCTTTTCCGCTCATTGCCGGTGCCGGCTCACTCACCACCATACTTTCGCTCAAAGCGGCTTATGGGCAGACCAACATACTTATTGGCATCATTGTCAATCTGGTCTTTGTGTATATTGTCCTTAAGTCATCGGTATGGCTCGAAAAAAAGCTGGGCCAAAGCGGCTTCAATATTCTCAGAAAGGTTTTTGGCATCATTCTATTGTCATTGGCCATCAAACTATTAAAGGACAATTTGCTGACATAATATGGTAGTGATGTATACAGATGGTGCTTCGCGGGGCAATCCGGGCCCGGCGGGTATGGCACAGTGTTGAAATATGGCCAATTTCGCAAAGAGCTGTCGGAAGGGTATAGAAAAACCACCAACAACCGAATGGAGCTGCTTGCGGTCATTAAAGGCCTGGAGGCATTGACCAGGGATGGACTGGACGTAACGATATATTCTGATTCTAAATATGTAGTAGAGGCCGTAGAAAAGGGATGGCTTTGGGCTTGGGTAAAAAGGGCTTCAAAGACAAAAAAAATCCAGATCTCTGGCAACGATTTATACCGGCTTACCACAGGCAACGCGTCAGATTTAAGTGGGTGAAAGGACATGCCGGCAACCAGGAAAATGAAAGGTGCGACCAACTTGCCGTGCAGAGCGCCCTGGCTCCAGACCTTCAAATTGACCACGGTTTTGAATCACAAACAACATAAAACTACCGGGGGGTCGTTTACTTTCAGGCAATTTGCAGTGAAGCAAGACCAATGCGCCATGAAGGTGACCACCGTGGCCTGCGTGCAGGGGGCATGGCTGCCAGACGTGGAGCCCAAGGCCATACTAGACATAGGGGCGGGAACGGGCATTTTGTCATTGATGGCGGCTCAAAAATACACCTGTCCCATAGATGCTGTAGAAATAGATTTGGATGCCTTTGGGCAAATGAAGGCAAACGTAAAGGCATCGCCATGGCCGACTCAAATCTCAATCTACCATGCAGATATAAGGGATTTTGCCCAGAGACAATGCAAAAAATATGATTTGATCATCAGCAATCCACCGTTTTACAGTAACCAATTAAAATCGGACAACGCCCGGTCTAACTGTGCCAGGCATGGCACCAGCCTCGATCACCGCCAATTGGTAGAAGTCTGCCACAACCTCATTAGTGAGCATGGTCGCATTTCGATGTTGCTTCCTCCTTCAGAAAGTGCACGTATCACTGAGCTGTTTGGCGCGGTGGGGATTCATCTATCCGACCAGCTTCATATTATAGACACACCGGGTAGGGCACCTAAGACGATGGTGTCCATCTTCGCCGCCACACAAGCGCCAGTGCAAATACACCAATTGGTCATAAAAGAACCAAGTGGCGCATACACCCCTGAATTCAGCACATTGCTTCGAGACTACTACCTGTATTTGTGATATATCTCCCGGACGGCAAAATTATAGCATACCCGTAGCCAAATAGCATTTTTCAAATAGGGCAGCAATAGCGAAGCAGCGACCAAAACACCAAAAGGAAAGAAGCGCGTTCCTAAAAAGTTTAAAAAATTATATTATATTTCGTCAAATAGTTTTATTCCTGTATTAGGACAATTTTTTATTTTAAAAAGATAAGATTTGCAGGACATAAAATCGGTGGGACCTGTTTTGTGAACCTGACTTTTACCAGCACACTCAATTTAGCATTTAAAAAATTTAACGAACAATATACGCTTGGGTAAAAAAGTATAACCATGCAGGAGATACATATTGTAGATATAAGGAAAATTACGGATATCATCAAGACCAAATATGGTTATGATTTTACGAATTATGCCATTTCCTCCTTTAAGAGGCGGATATTGAGAATTTTGGAACTCTACAAATTCAACAGTGTAGATGCCCTGGCCAAAAAGATAAGTGACGACCCTGCCTTCTTCGAAGAGTTCATTTCCGAAATCACAGTCAACGTGACTGAAATGTTCCGCGATCCTTCATTTTGGAGGATTCTGCGCGACAAGATCATCCCCAACATCCTGCTCAATCATAAAAAAGTAAGCATTTGGCATGCAGGCTGTTCCTCAGGCGAGGAAGTGTATTCTATGGCCATACTTCTGCGTGAAATGGGCATATTGGAAGATGCCAAGATAATAGCCACAGATATCGATGACCAGATTCTTGAGCGAGCTCGGGGCGGAGTTTATACCGTCAAAAACATGGAGCTCAATGAAAAGAACTATGTAAGATTTAGAGGGGAGAATGAACTTAATAAGTACTTCGAGGTCAAAAATGGACTGGCCTATATGGATAAGTCACTTGTAAAAGATGTCTCGTACCGAAGGCATGATCTGGTGAATGGAATTGTATTCAACAAATTTGACATTGTGCTATGCCGAAATGTGATGATTTACTTCAATCAGAACCTGCAAAACGATGTGTTGAAAAAATTGCATGAGAGCATTTTCAAATACGGTTACCTGGCTATTGGGTCTAAAGAATCGCTAATATGGTGTGAAATAGCCAACAAGTTTATTGTGGTAAACAATGAAGAGAAAATCTATAAAAAAATAAAAGAGTAAGCGCAGATAGCAGATTGAAAAGCATGAAATTTCCAGACTTAAATACTAATTTCAAAGCTATCGTGATAGGGGGCTCGGCTGGTAGTTTCCAGGGTATTGCCAAAATACTCGCACAGGTACCAGAAGACTTTCCGCTACCGATCATCATGTGCTTGCACCGCCTGAAACATGTACGCAATGGCTTTATCGAAGCATTGTCGATAAAAAGCATAAAAGAAGTAATTGAGCCTTACGACAAAGAATCGATCAAAAGGGGTAAAGTTTACCTGGCTCCTGCCAACTATCATTTGTCAATAGAGTTGGGTCATTATTTCAGTTTGTCAACCGAAGACATGGTCAATAATTCCCGGCCCTCGATCGATATCACCCTCGAAACAGCGGCATTTACTTATAAGACCAAACTAATAGGTATATTGCTGTCGGGTGCAAATAAAGATGGTGCCTTCGGCATGAAAAAATAAAAGACAATGGTGGGATCACCATTGTGCAAGACCCCGCCGAATGCATGATAGACACCATGCCAACAGCGGCTCTGAACATGACCCAGATTGACTATACCTTGAGTATTGATAACATAATTCATTTTTTATCTGAAATTCATAAACTGTACAAATAATTTATGAAATCGTTTTATAACAAGTTAAACGTCATTTTCACCGCATTCTTTGTACTTGGCGCACTGCTCTCAGCATACAACCTGTACAACCTTCCCGTCAAAATGGAGATGAACTCCGGCAGCATAGACCTCAACGTCATTAAGGAACTTGACCCGGTATTTACTCAGACCTATCTCATTGTAGGGCTTACGCTCGTCTTGGGACTTGGAGCCATCATTTTGGGCCTTTACCTGCTCAATTATACCAAAACAGCCGAGAAGATCATTTATGTGGAAAAGTCAGAAACCCACAAAGAAGATGAGGAACAAAAAGAACGACAGAACCAGCGCGACAATCTTGATCTGCAGGTAGCACAATTGTGGTCTGGTGCAAACGCCATTAGCGACCCAAAAAGGAAATTCGAAAAAGTACTCTCAGACTTGTGCATGAAACTGGAGGCCAGTCAGGGAATACTCTATACGGTGAAAAAGGAAAATGGCCAGCGATACATCGAATTGTTCGCCACCTTTGCCTACAACCTGCCCGAAAGCAAAACAGTAAAATATGAGTTTGGTGAAGGCCTCGCCGGGCAGGTAGCCAAAGAAGCCAAAAAGATCAACATCAAGGATATTCCAAAAGGCTACATAACTATTGTTTCTGGTTTGGGCGCTTCGTCGCCAAACCACCTGGCCATATTGCCGGTGAAGTCGGGCGAGGAAGTGGCCTATGTGGTGGAAATAGCATCTTTCAAAGAGATAAGCAGCACCAATGAAGCATTGATAGAAGAAGTACTATCGAAAGGCATACAGACAGGCAAAGCTGAAAAACCGGCAGCCGGCTCAAAAGGACAAGAGGCCAAAGAAGAGAAAAAAAAGTGATTTTTTATATAAAGAAGAAGAATTTAGATGTTTAAGCGGATTAACATAAGAGGTAAACTAACAACCCTGATACTTTTTCTTGTCGTTGTTACGATTTGCACATCGGGCTATATTTCCTATTCTATCAGGAAAAACATGTTGCAGGAAAAGTACCTACAAAACCTGGGGGCGCTTGCAGATGTCAAAAAAGACAAAATCCAGGACTTCATCCATGCTGCTGAAGGCGATATCAATTTAATATCCACGTTAGAACTTTTTCAGAATGTGAACGAGGAAGAAGTGACCATGGATGAAATGGCAATGTTCGATGAAGACACTATCGAAATGGCCATGGATGGTTTCAACACGGAATTACTCGACTTGTCTGAAATAGAACAAACTTTAAAAACCATTAGAAAGTCGATTGATGCAGAAAAAATAATTATTACCGATAAAAACGGGAATATCATCGTCAACACCGGTTCAGACGACGCCACCAATATCAAACAGATCATCAAAGCTACCGATGATGTATTTATAGATGCAGCCAAAGAAGGCATAACCTTTGGCCAGGTATTCAAATCTGGTGAAAGCCACCATATCGCCATAGGAGCTTATATTGGCGATATCAGTTCGAGCCGTGCCTTGTGTTTCATTATTACGAGCATAGACAATATCTACGAAGACCTGGCACAGGATATGGGTCTGGGGGAATCTGTAGAAATCATTATTGCCGAAAAACGCGACAATATTGCCCTGTTTCTCAATCCGATAAAATTTGATGAAAATGCAGCCCTCAACAGGGCCATAACCCTGGGTAGCAATGAAGCCATCGCCATGCAACAAGCCGTAGCCGGCAACGAGGGAATTGGGTATTCGGTAGATTATCGAGGCATAGAAACCCTGTCGGTGTGGAGCTACATCCCAGTGCTCAATTGGGGTCTTGAAATAAAGGTAGACCAGAAAGAGATAAGCGACCAGGCCTTTGTGGTGGTGAAAAAATTTGCATTCTGGGGTGGACTTATCTTATTGTTTTCAGCGCTGATCTCCCTGCTTTTTGCCCAATATTTTATCAGCCCCCTGCTATCGCTAAAGGACTCACTGATCTCCGTTTCGCAGGGTATTTTGCCCGATAAGATCGATAAAAAATACGATGATGAAATCGGCCAAATGGCCGAGACCACCGACGATCTGGTGCAGTCGCTCAAGCGCACTGCCACATTTGCTGAAAAAATAGGTAAGGGAGACCTCAAGGCAGACTTTAAGCCCTCAAGCAAAGGAGATATTCTGGGTAATGCGCTCATCGATATGCGCAAGAGTCTGGTAGAAACCGAACAGCGCGATACAGAGCGCAACTGGATTGTGACCGGGGTGGCAGAGATCAGCGAAATATTAAGATCGCACGACACCATAGACAAGTTGGGCGATGCGGTTATTGCTTACATCACCGAGAAGATCGATGCCATTCAGGGGGCATTTTACGTGGTAAACGACGACGATCCGACTGACAAGTTTATCGAAATGAAGTCGGCTTATGCTTATCACAAAAAGAAATATATGCAGTCCAGCTTCCGGTTTGCAGAGGGTCTTGTAGGCCAGGCAGCAGCAGAAAAGGACTATATATTGCGCACAGAAATCCCGGGCGACTATGTGACCATTACCTCCGGTATCCTGGGCGATAAGAGACCCACCAGCATTTTGATTACTCCTTTGATCACTGAAGAAAAGGTGTTTGGAGTGGTGGAGTTTGCAGGTTTTCATCGATTTAGCGAAAGCCAGATCAAATTTGTACAAGAGATCAGTCTCATCCTCGCGCGCACTATTTTCAATATCAAAGTGAATGAGCGCACCAGGAACCTGTTGGAAGAGTCTCAGAAAATGAGTAACGAACTTCAGGAACAGCAAGAAGTGCTAAGGCAAAATGCCGAAGAAATGGCTGCTACTCAGGAGGAGCTTAAGCGTACCAACCAAAGGCTCGAAGATCAGATCGAAGAAGTAAACCGCACTCAAAACAGGATGCAGTTATTGCTCGAAAATGCATCGGAGGTTATTTCCATTTATGAAAAAGAGGGCACCATACGCTACATCAGCCCATCTGTAGAGCGTATTCTAGGGTATGCTCAAAATGACCTGATCGGCATCAATGACAAGATACACATAAGCCCCGAAGGTGTGGCTAATTTTGAGGATATGTTCCAAAGGGTCATCGAAAATCCGTTCGAGTCGGTCACTATTCAGTATGAATATATCAAAAAGGATGGTGATGCTATTTGGCTGGAAGCCACCGCCACCAACTTACTGTCCGATCCTGCCATACAAGGTATCATCCTCAACACACGTGACATCACGGAGCGGCGACGAGCCGAGCGTGAGGAACGCATGAAATCAAAAATGCAAGCCTTGTCCGAAAATTCACCCGATCTCATTACCAGGTTTACTCAAGAGGGCGAAGTCTTCTATATCAACCCGATGATCGAAAACTACACCGGTCACAAGCCCAGTGACATACTAAACAAGCGGATCAATGAAGTAGAAGTAGAGGAGGTGATCAAGAAAGAATGGATTGACATTCTCAGGCAGGTAGAAGCTGAAAATGCCAAGGTGGCCAAGGAAATGGATTTCCCCTCTATTTTGGGCGACAGGGTAATGCAGGTAAACGCCATTCCGGAATATGACGAGGAAAATACATTGGAGTCTGTGCTGGTAGTATCGCATGATATCACCGAACGCAAGCAAATAGAACTGGAAATACAGTCAAAAAACCGCAAGATCACCGAGAGTATCAATTACGCCAAGCGGATACAAGGTGCCATATTGCCCAACAATGCCGTCATCAGGCAAATCTTGCCGGATTCATTTATTCTGTACAAAGCCCGGGATGTGGTAAGCGGTGATTTTCCTTGGTTTATCAATATGGGCGATATCATCTATTTCGCCGCTGTAGATTGTACCGGCCACGGAGTACCAGGCGCCCTCATTTCTCTGATTGGCTACTTCCTGCTCAACGATATAGTAAAAGGAAGAAAAATAAGCGACCCGGGCGAAATCCTCGACCAGCTTGATAAAAGTGTGACCAAGACCTTAAGGCAAGATACAGACGAATCGCAAACCAAAGACGGAATGGATATCGCACTGTGTAAGATCGATCTCAAGAACAATGTGGTCGCCTATGCCGGAGCGCACAGGCCACTGTACTATATGAACGATTCAGAGCTCGAAGAAATCAAAGGCAATAAATTCCCAATAGGTGGGGGGATATATAAAAACCAAACCAAATTTACCAGTACCGTACTACAGGTAAACAAAGGAGATTCGATATTCTTCTGTTCCGACGGTTTCCCCGATCAGTTTGGTGGTCCGGACAACAGAAAATATGGGCCTAAACGCCTTCGGGATGCCATTGTTGCCAACCATAAAAAGTCCATGGCCGAAATATATCAGGAGATAGACAAAGACTGGAGCGAGTGGAAAGGGAAGCAAAAACAAACAGATGATGTATTGCTTATCGGCGTACGTTTTTAATATTGAAATAGTGTATAATTGATTAGTTTTGTGGTAATCAACAATTTAATTCACATAATATATAATATCGAAATCAGGTATAAAAATAATTAACAAAGTACGATGAAATATATTTATGACATGCATCAAATGATGCTTAAGAACAACATCATTCTGGTTTACGAAGGAGAATTCACCCAAGAAATCACAAAGTCGGTTTTGGCCATGGCCGAGCGCAATATGGATTCTATAGGTGAAGAATCAGGGATAAAGCGGAAGGTGTTTAACGTAATGGTGGAGTGTCTCCAAAATATTGTAAAGCATGGCGAGGAATATATTTCTGGTGAGAAGCAGATCAATACCGCAATCTTTATGATAGGCAAACACAAAGACTCATACATTATTACCTCCGGCAACCCTATCCGCAACGATCTGGTCGAAAACCTAAGAGAAAAACTCGACATGATCAATAGCCTGGACAAAGAGGGTTTGAAATCATTGTACAAAGACATCATCAAGAGCGGTACCGGACTTACGGAAAAGGGAGGCGCCGGCTTGGGATTTGTTGATATGGCACGAAAATCTGGTCAAAAACTCGAATATGGCTTTGAGCCACTGAAAGGTGACCACTCGTTTTTTTCTTTGAAAACCACCGTACCAAGAGGATAAACTAGTATTAAATCAGAAAAGAAATACCAAAATGGAAATAATTAATTTAGAAGGAACAGAAGATACCCCAAAAATAATATTGGATAAGACCAACAAGATTTTTGAGATTTCAGGAAGGTCTCTCCCGGAAGATTCGGCGGAATTTTATCAGCCTATACTCGATTGGCTGGCTGAATATGCCAAAGACCCGCTGCCTGAAACTATTTTTGATTTCAAACTGGAATATTTCAATACCGCTTCATCAAAACTGATACTCGATGTGCTCACCTCTCTGGAAGATATAACAAATGCCAAAGTACACTGGTATTTTTACGAAGAAGATGAAGATATGGAAGAAGCAGGCGAGGAATTTTCAGAGCTGGTAGATGTAGAGTTTGAACTGATGCCATACTAGCAGTACACCTGGTGCTAAACCAATATATCAAGCAACCATTTTTTTGGCTCTTGCCTTTTAAGGCTTTAAGGGTTGTTGCTAGTTAAGTTAATCTGAAGATTAAAAAATGAGTGAGGAAATTCTAAAAGCTTTAACTCAGCTTTTTGCGATCATTACCAAGCAAGATGGGGGTGTCACAGAAACGGAGCGGGATTTTGTAATAAGCATCTTCAAAGAAGACTTAGATCACGACTCTATCAAAGAATACCTGGCGCTCTACGACGAGTTTGTCGGATATGGCAAAGAGGTGGTCGCCACTGAAAAGAAAAAGCTGACCTCGGTAAAAGACTCCGTAAAAACACTTGCCATTTGTCGCAAGATCAATAAAACCCTTACCCAAAAACAAAAAGTCGTTGTTCTGATCAAATTGCTCGAACTGGTGGGTTCTGACCGCAATTTCTCTTCGCAACGCATGGAGATAATCAATACGGTCTCCGAAGTGTTTAATATTACCACCGAAGAGTCAAAACTGGTCGAAGCATTTATTCTGCATACTTCCGATGAAACCCTCGACAAAGAAGACCTGTTATTTGCCCGCAAAAAAACAGGTCAGGAGGTGGTGCTTGCCCATGAAATAGAAGCCAATATCACTGGCGAATTGATGTTTTTGAGAGTGAGGAGCGTCGATATGTACTTTGTGCGCTACCTCGGCCATGAAGAAATACTGCTCAACGGTTTCATCATCAAACCAGGGCTCACCTATCAGTTTTCGCATGGTAGTACCATTAAAACGCCAAGTGGCGATGCGCTCTACTACAGCGACCTGGTCAGGCATTTTCTCTCCGAATTCGAAACAGTAAAGCTGTCCTTTATTGCCAAAGACCTTCAGAAAAAATTTCCTAATGGCACTATCGGTCTGCGCGATATCAATATCTCCGAAGGCCCGGGAAAACTCATTGGGATAATGGGGGCAAGTGGAGCGGGAAAACCACCCTGCTCAATGTGCTTGCAGGCATAGACAAACCCAGCTCGGGTAGTTTGAAGATAAACGGTGTGGAACTGTTTTCGGATAGCAACGAAAAAACCAAAGGTGTAATCGGCTACATCTCTCAAGATGACTTGCTCATCGAAGAGCTCACCGTTTACCAAAACTTATACTACAACGCCAAGCTGTGTTTTGCCGATATGGGTGAAGAAGAGCTTGCCACGCGTGTGATGAACACCCTTACCAATCTGGGTCTGGACCAGCGCAAAGATTTGCGTGTGGGTAGTGTGTTGGACAAAACCATAAGCGGCGGCCAGCGCAAAAGGCTCAACATCGCTTTGGAACTAATACGCGAACCAGCAGTCCTTTTCGTGGATGAGCCCACATCTGGCTTGTCTTCCCGAGATTCAGAAAATGTGATTGATTTGCTCAAAGAGCTCACGCTTAAGGGCAAATTGATTTTTGTGGTCATACACCAGCCATCGTCAGATATTTACAAAATGTTTGACAAGATGATGATCATGGATGTGGGCGGATATCCGGTCTATTACGGACCGCCAGTAGAGGCTGTCACCTATTTTAAGTCGGCAAGCAACCAGGTTGGTGCCGACAAAGGGCAATGCCAAACGTGCGGAAACGTAAATCCAGAACAGATATTCAACATTATCGAAGCCAAAGTGGTGGACGAATATGGTGAATTTACCAAAAAGCGAAAGGTAAACCCTGTACAATGGAAGGCCTTGTATGATGAAAATTTTTCACAAGAGCACATAAAGGAAATCAATGAGCTACCGCCACGCTCGCTAAAGATCCCCTCCAGATTTAAACAGCTCATAATTTTTGCCAAAAGAGATACTTTATCAAAGTTGAGCAATACACAATACATGCTCATCAACTTGCTTGAAGCACCCTTGCTGGCTTTTATCCTGGCTTTTTTGATCAGGTACAAAAGTGGCCCGGAAGGGCAGGAATATGTTTTCAGGTTCAATGAAAACATACCGGTATATATCATGATGGCGATTATCGTCGCCTTGTTCATGGGGCTAACCGTGAGTGCAGAGGAGATCATAAAAGACCGGAAGATATTAAAACGAGAATCGTTTCTCAACCTGAGTTGGAACAGCTATTTACTTTCCAAAATATCTATCCTATTTGTGCTTTCAGCTATTCAGACCATCATTTTTACGGTATTGGGCAACCTGATATTAGGAATACATGGGATGACACTTACCTATTGGCTGGTACTCTTTTCTATATCTTGCGTAGCCAATATCATAGGCCTCAATATTTCATCGGCATTCAATTCTGCTGTTACGGTGTACATTCTCATACCATTGCTTATTATTCCGCAGATGGTGTTGAGTGGTTTGTTATTTAGTTTCGACAAGCTCAACGAAGTGGTAAGTACAAAAGGAAAAGTACCGGTAGTGGCAGATTTCATGGCTTCTCGGTGGGGGTACGAAGCGGTGGCGGTGCGGCAGTTTATGGAAAATGCCTACGAAGATAAATTTTATGAATTTGAAAAAAATGAATTGCAATCTGATTTTAAATCGTCGTATTGGACAAAAGAATTGAAGAGCAGAATTAACTATGTCAAAGACAATATCGGCACAGAGGATGAAGCCAAAATCAAGAAAATTGATCGCTATCTCAATGTAGTAAAAAGGGAATTGATAGAAGATGCAGGCACGGAGGTAGTCAATGACATCAATTTGCGAAAGGCCCTCGAAAGGTCTGCCTTCACCCCTGAGGTAGCGGACGATTTGAACGCATACCTTGATGCCTTGTTCACCAAATATCTCAATGAATACAATTTGGCTGTTCAGAAAAAAGAGAAGTTGATCTATGCCCTGGAAAACAATTTCAAATATGATCTGAGCACCATGAAAGACAAGCACTACAATGAAAGTCTGTCTGATCTGGTGCGCAATCTAAATGTGAAAGAGCGGGTGATCGAATTTGAAGGTGAATTGCTTCAAATCGTTGATCCCATTTTCAATGATCCAAAAAATCCTGAAAACTTACTCGACTATCGGACACATTTTTTTGCACCCAAAAAACATCTTTTTGGAGTTTACTTCGATACCTATTGGTTCAATTTGGTTGTGATTTGGCTTATGGCGGTGGTTTTGTACATCGCATTGTATTTTGAACTGCTCAAAAAGGCCATTGCCTCATTTGAAAGCCTGGCAGGGAAATTAAAGGATAAGGAATCCAATTAAATAATAGGTGTAATAAACTAGGCATAATTGCTTGATTTACAGTTTTATTATCATTTTGATATTTATATTTTTGTTCAGTTAAAATTGATATCATGAAAAAATTAGTGCATTATTTTTAGTATTAATCGTATTTGCCTGCGGCCCGGATAAAAAATCTGACGAGCAGGCATTTCTTGACAGTCTGGACAATATCACCCTGGATGCTCCGATGATTTCCGAAGAAGTAATCACCGATATTATCCAACAGGTGCCTTCTCCTTTGGAAATATCCTATTTGCTCAAGGATGCCGGCACGCAGTACGATTTCAATATCCTGAATTCGCCAGGCAGCTATACCAATTACAACAGCAACTTCAATAAGGCGCTAAACCTGGGAATATATGGTACCGATCTGGGCTATGCCAATATTTATGAAGAAAACCAGGATGCAATTTTGTATCTCAATTCCATCAAAGGATTGGCTAATGACCTGAGCATTGGTCAGTTTTTCGATTTTGGAACGATTGCCAGGTTGGCCACCAATAGCAAAAATCTCGACTCACTGTTGCTTATCACTACTCAAAACTTCAACAGCATCAATACTTATCTACAAGAAAATAAGCGGTCGAACTTAAGCGTGCTGATACTCACCGGAGGCTGGCTTGAGGCACTACATGTCACTTGTCAGGTAGCGCAGAAAAATCCGGGCAATGAAAAATTGATAGAGAAAATAGGAGAGCAAAAGATTATTTTGGACAACATCAAGCTGATGCTAGAATTTTATACCAAAGATCCATACATCGCCGATTTGCATAAAAATATCCTGGAACTCGAAAAAGCCTTTTCGCAAATAGAAATCATTTACACTTATGCGGAGCCTACCATGCAGGAAGTCGATGGCATGATCGTAGTAAAGGACAATAGTACCACCACCATCAACATTACCAAAGAAAATGTGGATACTATTCGGGAGCAGGTAATCAGTATAAGGGAAAAGATCATTAGCTAAAAAATATATTTTTTGTATGAGACAGGTAATCAATATCCTAGGAATAACATTCATCGCATTCGTATTCGCTGCAAGCGTGGCCAATGCACAGTGCGATGCCGAAGCCCACGCCAATGCGTGCATTTCAAAGCTCCAAGATGGATTCACGTTCTTAAAAACTTTTAAAGTGGACGGACAAGGCGGAGCAAAAGCCAAAGTAGAATATTCGTACGTTTTTAGTAAAGACACTCAATATTTCCTCAATATTTGCAACAGTGGCGCCGACACTGACGGCATCGTGGTAACCATGTACGATTCGAAACGACAAATGGTATCGACCAACTTTAACAAAGGCAAGTTTTATCCGGGACTGGTGTATCCATGCAATGCGACGGGGATTTATTACATCACCTTTACGTTCCAGGATTCTCAAAATCACTGCGGAGGCAGCGTCCTTGGATTTAAGCGCTAGTCAGCAGGTATCAAAAATTTGAAAAGCAGGCAGACCCTGCTTTTTTTATGGAAAAGAAAAACGCAAAATTTACCATTGACGCCCCCTATTACAAGCTGGGCGACATCGGCTCGCACACCAAAAAGATCTGGCTGATTTTTCATGGATATGGGCAACTGATCGACGACTTTGCCGAACCCTTTGCCTCCTTTGAGCAAGAAGACCACTGCATACTTTTTCCTCAGGGTCTTTCAAAATTTTATCTGAAAGGTATAGATCAAAAAATAGGCGCAAGCTGGATGACAAGCCACGACAGGGAAATGGACATTGCCAACTACATCAATTATCTCAATTTTATATTCGAACAGGAAATACAACCTTTTGCCAATAAAATATTGCTCAATGTACTTGGCTTCTCGCAAGGAGGGCACACCGCCAGCCGCTGGATCGCCAAAAGCCATGTGAAATACGATAAGTTGATCCTTTGGGGGTCTTCACTGGCTGCTGAGATTGGCAGTGAGGAAGTGAAAAACCACTTTGGGAATGGCAAAACATCGTGGTGGTGGGCGATCAGGACAAGTACGTGACAGGTGAGCAACTACTATTGAACAGAGAAAGGTACGCGAAAGCCGGTTTCAAATACCAGCTACTCGAATACCATGGCGGACATAGCCTAGACCCCGATGTATTGCGGAGTCTTATCTAGTCTCCAATCCGGTTAATCATAGATGCCGAAGCTTGAGCGGTCGGAAAAACGAGTGTTTCCGCAATGTTGACATGTGCCGGCCTGGTAGCGATAAAGTAGATGACTTCGGCAATGTCTTTGGCAGACAGGGGTTTGAAACCGCGATATACCTGATCGGCCTTTTCTTCATCGCCTTTGAATCTGACCGTGGAAAACTCTGTATTCACTGCTCCAGGGTTTATTTCCGAAACTTTTATCCCAAATTTGTTCAGGTCTAGTCGCATCGATTTGCTGATGGCGTCCACAGCAAATTTGGAGGCGCAATACACATTGCCTTTGGGATATACTTCTTTGCCAGCCACGGATCCTATGTTGATGATGTGTCCTTTTTTGCGCTCAGTCATGCCAGGAATAATGGCCTTCGACACGTACAAGAGGCCTTTCACGTTGATGTCGATCATGGCATCCCAATCTTCGGTGCTGCCTTCGTCTATGGTATCGAGACCATGCGCATTTCCAGCATTATTAATGAGGATATCAATATTTTTGAATGCCGTCGGAAGAGAGTCGATTTTGGCAAATACTTCCTCTTTATTTCTGACGTCGAATTCAAGAAGTTCAATGTTTGATCCGGTATCGAGTTTTTCTTTTAGTTGTTTCAAACGGCCTGTCCTACGTCCGCATATCACTACTTTAAAACCATTTTTGGCGAAAATTTTGGCCGAGGCTTTGCCTATGCCGGAAGTGGCTCCGGTGATAAAAACTGTTTGTTCCATGTTTGCTTAATCTGAAAATTGCAAATATAAGGTGACTACATTCATCCGCAACGATTCTATGCCGTCGCTATATCCATATTTGTCTTGCTTTAGCAAGTTGGGGAGGCCTTTGGAGAATCGGATTTCGGGGCTGAATTTGAACAGGGGATAGTACATATCTATGCCCATGCCCAGCTCTATATTGAGGTTGAGGTCTTGCGTAAGCAGGCGGTCGTCCGATTGTTCCTTGCGTTTTTTGCCCGACACTTCCATGCCCGGTGCTATGCCTCCCACAAAATATACTCTGAAATTTTTGTGTCTTTCCGATTTGTATTTGATCAATATCGGTATTTCCACGAAAGTGGCTTCGATCAATTGTTTGTCTATTCGCCCATCGGTATAGTTGTAGTCGACCGGGAATTCGAAAAAAGAAACCTTGGGCAACACCCTTACGGTAAATTGTTCTGCAAGTCTGAAGTCAGTGATAAAACCCAGCGAAAACCCAAAAGCATTGGCTGGCATAATGGAGTGAACGGTATCCATTTGCTGGGATACAAACTTGTCGGAATACTTGAGCTGAAAACTGGAAGAATGTAAGCCAATGCTAAATCCATAGTGCAGCCACTTGGCATCAGAAAATGGCAGGTTGTACTGAAATGCCTCCTGACCATGGGAGTACATGGGGAGGAAAAGGGCAAGAACAGCCAGCCGCGCTATTTTATTCCGGTATAAATGGAGCAAATGCCGAATGTAAGTGGGAACCATTCTGTTTGTTTAAATCCAGTGTCTTTTAATATTTGTATAAAATCCTGACCATCAGGAAATGCCTGAACCGACTCGGGCAGATAAGTGTATGCAGCGTTGTCTTTCGAGATTATGTTGCCGATGATAGGCAAAATAGAGTTAAAATAAAAATTGTATAATTGCTTGAATGGAAAAACAAATGGCTTGGAAAATTCAAGGATCACCACCCTGCCCCCACTATCCAACACCCTGTACATGCTTGCTAAGCCGTTTTCCAAATGTTCAAAATTGCGTACTCCAAATGCAACGATGACGGCATCGAAATTATTATCGTCAAAACGCAGGTTTTCCGAATCGCCATGCTCCAGTTCAATGATGTGCTCCAGGTTCTTTTTCTTGATTTTTTCTCGGCCAATATCCAGCATACCATCAGAAATATCTACTCCTACCACCTTATGCGGCCTGAGTGAAAGCGATTGTATGGCAAAATCAGCCGTGCCGGTCGCTACATCAAGGATGCGTTGTGGCTTGTGAGCCTGAAGCAGCTTTATGGCTTTTTTTCTCCAATACACATCGATGCCAAGGCTGAGCAAGTGGTTGAGCAAATCATATCTCTTACTGATGTTGTCGAACATTAGCGCCACCTGGTCTTTTTTGCCCAATTCTTTTTCTTTATAAGGCCGTATTTCCTTGTTCATAAATG
Organism: Cyclobacteriaceae bacterium; assembly: GCA_012033595.1. GTDB lineage: Bacteria > Bacteroidota > Bacteroidia > Cytophagales > Cyclobacteriaceae > JAAUQL01. The sequence continues at coordinate 23,856 of JAAUQL010000037.1, forward strand.
TATCTTCGATATTTTTCCGTTCAGGAACTTGCTGGCAAATATACACAAGGCGCTTGCAAAAAATAATAAAATACCGCGGGGTAGGCAAAATGGAACTAGTTGCTTCGCCTGGCTCCCCGGCAGTTGTGGCTTGTTGCCGGCTAGAGCATTCGCGTGCTTTGGCAGTGAATCTCACATGAAGCCTGTAGAAATAGGCAATCTGAAAATGGCCAGGGGCTACTGTTTGAACTGCAACACCCTAAATTCCACCCGCCTGTTGAGCTCACGACCCATCTCTTCATCGTCGTTGCTGGCCAGCGGTCGCTCTTCTCCATATCCTTCTACCAGAAAGCGTCCCTCGCTCTGTCCTTTGCGAACCATATAGTCCACAATGGCTTGCGCCCTGCGCTTCGAAAGCCACAAGTTGAAATCTTTGCCGCCGATGTTGTCGGTATGGCCAGCTATCTCAATGATGTACCTGGGGTTTTCTTCCAACACTTGCAGCAGTTTATCCAACTCCGGGTTTGAAGTGGACTTGAGCCGGGCAGTGCCAAAGTCGAAATAAATGTTGCGGATCACCTGGCTATAGCCGACTTGTATTTTGTCCAGGGATATTTGTTTGGCAATTTTACCGGCCTTGTTACTCATGGGTGGCACATCGATACGCACGTTTTTATACATATAGCCCGGTCTTTGCGCCACAATGTTGTACTGAAGAGCACTTTCATTTTCAAATTGAGCCTGGTAGAAGCCTTCATTAACTTTGAGTACAGCTACAGGGGTGTTACTATTGGCACTGGTTATGGACACGTCCACGTCCAAAGGGGAGTTGGTTTGTGCGTCAACTGTTTTCAATACCAAAGTGACGGGGATTTTTTCTTCCTTTACAGGCTCGACGACGATTGGTTTTTCAGGTTCGGTTGGTTCTACCTTTTTGGCTTCTACTTTTTTTGGAGGTGCTTCGAGATCTGCCAGCCTGATGTGGTAAATGTCGGTAAAGCCCAGACCATCTGCCTTGGCCGAAGCATAGTAGCCACGTTGGCCATCGCGGGTACTTACAAAATATACGTCGTTGTCGGGTGAATTCATGGGGTATCCCAGGTTGATGGGTTCTGACCAGGTGTCGTTGGCTTCGTCATACACAGACTTATAAATATCGTAGCCTCCCATGCCTTTGTGCCCTTTGCTGGAAAAATAGAGTGTTTTACCATCATAATCGATAAATGGGCCATCTTCATCAAAGGGTGTGTTGATAACCTCCCCGAGGTTTTTGGCTGCACCCCATTCGCCTTTTCGGTCTTTTTTGGAATAATAGATATCCAAATCGGTTTTGTCAGCAGAAATTGGTCTGTCGCTGGAGAAATACAAGGTATTGCCGTCAGGCGAAATGGAAACGGAGTTTTCGGAAAAGGTGCTGTTGATGTTGGAATTGAGCGCTACGGGCTCAGACCAGCTGCCGTTAGGATTTTTTGTGGATAGAAAGATGTCTCCGCCGTTTTGGCTTTTATATAAGTACAGCTCACTACCATCGGCGCTTATGGCCAGGTTGGAAGAGTGGTACATGATGTTGATCGGCGGCCCTATATTTTTTGCATAAGACCACTTTCCGCCATTCTTATCTGAGTAAAACACGTCTTCGTAATAGAGGTTGTCTTCGAAAACGTCGGCATTGGTGTTGCCATCCTGCCTGCGGGTGGTAAAGGCCATGAAGGTCTCGTCGGCGGTGACTACCGGAGCAAAGTCATCCCACTCAGAGTTGATCGTCGGTCCAAGGTTTTCGATGATGTAGTCGCGCGGAGTGTTTACATACTCTATTCCATTCTGACATTCGAATATACGGCGCTTCACATCCTTTTCCTGGGTAAAGTCTTCACCGCTTTTTTTGGTATTCTGCTGCATTTGCAGCAGGTATTGATTGTAATAATCCATGGCTTTTTCAAACTGCAAACCATATTGATAGCCTTGGCCTATGAGGTACAAAATATTGAATTTATAATTTGGATCGATATTATATACGCGTAGCAGGTATTTTGAAGCGTTGGCTTTAGAATTGGTTTCCAGGTAGGTGCGTCCTGCCATATAGTTGGCTTCGAGGTTTTCCGGATCCAGTTCTGCGGCCTGCACATACTGCTCGTTCGCGATCAATATTACCTTTAGATTGAAATACGCATCGTTGGCTATTTCTACAATTTGTTGGGCAGCTTCTTTATTTTCGTCTTGCCCATAGGCAGTTATAAAAAAGGAGGTAAAAAGTGCCAGAATGAATAATTTACGGTAAATCCGCATACTTAAAAGTTAGTTGTAGTATCCAAATTCAAATAACATACTTTGAACGTTGAATTTAAAATTCATTTTCTGCAATAACAAATGGTTGTAATATATTTAGTCTATTGCTTTAATGTCTTATATTCAAATTGTTGCTAAACAAACATTTATAGAATTTTTGTTAGCATCAAATGGAATCAAAATATCACTTTGGGGCAGAAATCTATGAAAGGCGGGGTTTTTATGTCTATTAATGATAGCCTATCAAAAAGCCCGATTTTTCAAAAGGATGTAATAATTATGCGCAATGATCAATAAAAGCTATTTATTTGCAAGCGAAATAGGCTAAAAACAACGGTTTTATATGCAAATCAAGAAATCAATCTTTGTAACAAGCAATTCAGAAGCCGCCAAGTGTCCCCCACCCGACAGGCCGGAGTTTGCCTTTATTGGCCGGTCTAATGTAGGAAAGTCTTCACTCATCAATATGCTTACCGGCCGAAAAGGCCTCGCCAAAACTTCTTCGAAGCCGGGTAAAACCCAGCTTATCAACCATTTCGAAATAGACGATAGCTGGTACCTTGTAGACTTGCCCGGCTATGGCTGGTCTAAAGTGAGTAAACAAAAGAAGGCCGACTGGGGCCTGATGATAGAAGAATACCTGCTGCAAAGGCAAAATCTGGCGTGTTTATTTGTGCTTATAGATTCCAGGCTCGAGCCGCAAGAAATCGATTATGAATTTATTGCCTGGTTAGGCGAAAAGGAAATACCATTTGCCATGGTTTTTACCAAGACGGATAAACAATCGAAAAATAAGTTTCATCAGATCAGGTCAAAGCACATCAGAAAAATAAAAAGTCAATGGGAAGAAATGCCGATCATTTTTGAGAGTTCGGCAATCGACCAGCACGGAAAGGTAGAAATACTGGCTTTTATCGAAGAAATTAATTCGAACTTCGTGCGCTAATCTTTTTCATATTCGCACTTAATTACTTTAAATTTGCCCCAAAATCATAAGCAATGGAATTAAAAGATATCGCATCAGTATCGGGAAAACCAGGACTTTTTAAGGTATTAAAACAAGCGCGCACCGGTCTGGTATTGGAAAGTCTCGACGAGCACCAAACTAAAATCGTGACCGGTCCAAACCACAGGGTTTCTATACTTAGCGAAATCTCCATTTATACCACCGACTATGATAAGACCATTCCTTTGCAGGAAATATTCACCAAAATTAAAAATGAATTTGGCGATGACCCAGGCGTAGATGGCAAGTCGGAACCGGAAGAACTCAAAGCCTTTTTGGGTCATGTAGCTCCTGACTACGACACAGAACGTGTGTATGTATCGGATATGAAAAAGCTGGTAAGCTGGTATCTGATCTTAATTACCAAGGCTCCCGAAGTGTTGGTGGCACCGGAAGTGGAAAAAGATGAAGAAACTCCGGAGGACAATACTGTCGAAGAAAAGGCCGCCGATGAGCCCAAGTCCGAAGCCAAAAAGCCAAAAAAAGCTCAGCCAAAAACAAAATAGCAGCTAAGCCTGAGCACGAAACGTGGTTTTCCTCATGTCAGAAATCCGGATTGCTGCCTGCTAGCTGAACAATGCTGTGATATCATCAAGTGACAAGTTTTTTTACAAAACTTTCTTCGGCTTGAATGATGTCGTCGGCCACAGCTTTCTTTTTATGTTGATAGCTCACAATTTTCTCCTCAATGGTGCCTTTGCAGATCATCCTGTAAGCGAACACTTTTTTGTCTTGACCAATGCGATAGCAACGGTCTATGGCCTGCGATTCTACGGCGGGGTTCCACCAGGGGTCGACGATAAAGACATAGTCAGCGGCTGTGAGATTGAGACCGGTGCCACCAGCCTTGAGGCTGATCAAAAACACCCTGCAATTTTCTGTGGATTGGAAGCGATCAACACTGTCTCTTCGTTGCTTGGGCGATGATTTGCCGTCTAAGTATTCGTAATTGACCTTGTCCTTGTCCAGTTCGGCTTTGATTAGTGCGAGCATACCAACGAATTGCGAGAATACCACGATCTTGTGATTGCCGGTTTTTTCTTCGATGTTCCGCAGCAGTTCCACGATCTTCACCGATTCCGATCCATATTCTTCATCGCCAGGGAGCAGCTTAGGCGAGTCGCAAATCTGACGCAATTTCATTAAGCCTTCGAGCACATAGATCTTACTTTTTTCTAGTCCGTCTTCATCTATTTTACCGAGTAGCAAATCCCGGTATTTATGCTTGAATGCATCATACACTGATTGTTGCGCTTTTTCCATGTGGCAATAGAGTATCTCTTCGGTCTTGGGAGGCAGTTCAGTGGCGACTTGCTCTTTGGTGCGACGAATCATGAAGGGCTTTATCATTTTTCGCAGTTCCTCAGCGCGCTCTTTGTCGCCATCTTTATCTATTGGCGTGCTAAAATTATCTTTGAAAGCCTTTGCATTGCCAAGCAAACCCGGATTGGCAAAGTGCATCTGTGCATAGAGGTCGAAGGTGTTGTTTTCGATGGGCGTGCCCGTCATCGTGATCCTGGTCTTGGCCTGTAGCAATCCTACTGCCTTAAAGCGCAGGGATTGTGGGTTTTTGATGGCTTGCGATTCGTCGAGGATCACGTAGTGAAATGGGTATGCTTTGAGCCATTCGATGTCGTTGATCACCAGGCCATAGGTAGTGATTACCAGGTGTACATCGTCAAAACCCTCGTGGTCTTTGTTGCGGTTTTGCCCATAGTGGAAATGTACTTTTAGCGAAGGGCAAAATTTGGCGATTTCATTTTCCCAGTTAAACATTAGGGTGGTTGGCACCACAATCAGACTGGCATTTTTGGTCTTTTTTTGGGCAAGAAAGGTAAGAATTTGCAGGGTTTTTCCCAGACCCATGTCATCAGCCAAAATGCCGCCCCAGCCAAACTCATCGAGGAAGTTGAGCCAGTTGAGTCCCTCTTTTTGATAGCTGCGCAGTTCTGCCTTGATCTGCCTGGGCACCTTGGTGCTTTTGAGCTCGGTAAATTCCTCTAATTTGCGCTTTTTTGCGTTCAGTTCCTTTATCAGACCCAGGTCGTCGATATCCTCCAGCAGCTCATCAATGATCATGAATTTTCGGCTGGATATTGTTATTTTTTCGTTCTTCAATTCACCTTGTCGAAAGATGCGTGAAAACTTTGGCAGCCATTCTTCGGGCAATATACCAAGGGAGCCATCGGATAGTCTGATGTACTTGTCGTTTCGCAGTACCGATTTGCGAACATCAGCCAAGCTCACTTTTTCCTTGCCAAATGAAACCACTACATTCACATCGAACCAGTCCTGGCCAGAGGATATCTGGGAAGTGATCCTGGCTCGCTGCGTGCTGAATTTGAAGTTTTTCAGTTCATTGAAACCTAATACTTCTACGCCGTCTTTGTCGAGGCGTTCGAAAGCACTAAAAAACCATTGATCGTGCATCAGTTCGTTGATATCCAGATAAAAAAATTCATCAGGAAACTGCTTTGCAAACTTGTGATGAAGGCTTTTGAGCAAATAATAATATTTACTTTCAAACTCGGTATCACGCTCCAATAATGTAATCACTTTATCTTCGAGGGTGACACAAGAGCCAGTTTTCAGTATGTTTATTTCCTTATTTTCTTCATAGCAATGGTGGGTCGGAACATCACAAACTGGCCTATTCCAGAAACATAAAGCTTTTTTTTCATTGGTTTGGGGCTGCTGTGTTCAAGACTGTATCCTTCTATTTTTTCTAAATTGACATGATGGTTTTCCATTAATGGAATGACAAATTCCGCAAGAAATTCTTCGGTATGATTTTTCACCATCTTTTGAACAGGATTTTTCAGGTAGCCAATCAAAGCCGAAATGGCGGCCATATTACGAGCTGGGTAAATGTAGTCTGCATCCCGTGCAAAATACACACTGGGGAAATGCTTTTCTATGGACTCTGAGCTGATCCTGATGCGCTTTTCTTCTATTTTTAAAACCAGGTGCAAATAGACGAAATTTTGGTCACTATACACATCGAATTCCATATCGAATGGAGCGCCATTCACATGCAAGGGCTGCAATTCCGATTTCTTGGGTTTTGTATCGAGAGAATAATGATAGCCAGTCTCATGAATAAAAACATGACTATCTTCATTCAGCAGGTTAAAAAGGATGGTCAGATGATTATGACATTCGTGTGTAAAGGCATATTTGTTTAGTTTTAAGGTGCTCAACCTATTGTATCGTGTGGCAAGTTCGAGGATTTGTTTTTCCCGCTCGCTGATATCAGGGAAATCCTCCAGCTTTTCGTACTGGAAATGTGACACCAATTTATCGCCTTTTTTGTTGAGCCGGGCGGTGCAGCACTGCAAGGTGAGCCATTGAGATTGTTCTCCCATTAAGGTAAATATCAGTCCAAAACCCCGGTCAGGTTCTGCCTCGTTTTGCATGGTGATTGGAAGGAAATTGATAGGGGAGTGTAGTTCGCGGTAGGCTAATGACAACATTTCCTTTTTTTTCTTACGCGATTCTTCACCCACCGGTAATAAATCAGCGTATTTAGGGCTCAGCTCATACACAAGTCTGCCATCCCGCATTGCAACGCCACAGCATTGTCGATTGATTTAATATCGCTAAGGCCGTAAATAGCAGCAAATTCTTTTTTCCTGGCTATTCTAAAGTCCTTTTCCAACAAGCGGAAAAAATCAGGTTTTTTTTCTTCATTAATCAGATAAAACAAAACTGCTGCTATATGCTCGCAATATTTGTGTGCTTTGCAGCTACAATCTATGGAAAGCTCATCTTTTTCCAGTTGGAAGCTCACGTATTCATGGTCTGAGTAATAGTTATGGATTATGTCTCGTACCGAAAATTTTATCTCCGAGCTATTGTTATATGCGAATATGGATACTTTCCCTTGGTAAAACCTGCTTTGTTGGTAAGTTTTGGTGCCTACCAGGTCTTCAATCTGCTCGGGATTGAGCTCCTGATAGTTGATGATGTTCATGTTGGGAGCAGGTTCAATTTCTTTTTCATCATTTGGTTTTTCTTCATAGACGATATCCATATTTTTTCACCTTCCTCATCATATTTCAAGAGCACAGCCACTTCGTGCTTGCACAAGCCCGGGTAGTTGTAGGGACAATTACAACTGGACGATATACCATTTTTTTGCGATAAGTTGATTCTGACGTCATATGGCCAGTTGCCCAAGACCTTTGCCCGAATCATTTTTTGTTGAGGGAAAAATTTCATGGAAATGATCATTTTCCTGATCAAAATTTCCTTAGCACGTTGAATTGTGGCCAGACTGGCATTTTTAGATATGTATTCATGAATAGTGCTCATGCCATGCGATGGTAGGTCGAAAAAAAAGTCCTTGGTGCAAAAATAAATATTGAGGATCGATTTTACTTAAAAGGTATTTATGCAATTATAAATTTATAGATGGCTTATTCGACCAGGGCTATAAATTCGAGAGAAAACGGTAATTCCAGGTCGCTTTCTTTTCATCAAACAAAAACAAGTAAGAAGCATGACCTCTCAGGCCAAATATGGGTTGAAAGAAGTATATTGATTGACAGCTGGAATAATAATATTTGTTTCTCGTCACAGGTTTGGTTGCAAGCTTTAACCGCCAAATGTCCGAATATCCATTCAAAAAACGTCAAAAAAAGCTAAACCCTGGTGAATTGCCCCGAAACACGATAATTGGAGTTATTCAACATACTCGAAATAAAAATAAGTACGCCTTTTCCCGGATTTTTTCAGTTGGTCAGAAATTAATCACAGGTCATTGCGCAGCCGCTCATAAATGCGGTTAAAATCCAATATTCCCTGCTGTAGCGAAAAGTGCTGTATAGCCGTTTGGCGGATTTTTGATGGGTCGGTTTGGAGCGGTATGCGGGCTATGCTTTTTTGATAGTAGCGTGTTTCAAGATTTTCTATCAGTATTCCGTTTTCACCATCTATGATTTCATCTACATCGCCCCATCCACTGTTGGTGATCACAGGCTTACCCATGGCCATAATTTCGCCCATTTTGGTGGCCGCAGAGGCCTTTTTGGAAAATGTGGGTATAATGAAAAAAATAGCCGCATGGCAAATAGAGATGAAGGAGGGTACTTGCTGCCGGTCGCACGAGGTGAGTATGACTTCGCCCGGCTGATAGTGGCGGTTGGCCAGGGCGCGGTTCAATACCTCCCGGTCTTTAGTCACGAACAGGAAGCGGAAGCCTGAATTAACTTTCAAAACTTCGAAAAAATCCAGCATTTCATCCAACATGTACCAGGTGCCCAATGAACCGAGATAGAGTAAGATGCGATCATTTTCTTCAATGCCCAACGACTTGCGCAGTTGACATTGCCGGCTTATAGATACTTGATCTGCCGAAAAAAGATCGAGGTCGGCGCAGGTCGGTATTACAGATATTTTGTCAGAAGACAACATTTCTTTGGGAGAGACGTCACTGAAATTCCAGGTACAAATTTCCTTTTTGGCATTTCTGGTGAGCGAAATCACCGCATCGGCCTCACTGATCAGTTCCTTTTCTTTTCTTTTAAAATAGCGGTAAATCATCGCAAAAAGAGGGTTTTTCAGGTTCCACACCCCTCCTTCCACGCGTTCATCGGGCCAAAAGCCACGCATATCAAAGACAAATTGCACTCCAAATCGGCGCCTTGCCCACAGCCCGATAAGCGCTGTCACATAACTGCGGCAATGAACTATGTCGATCTGGCTCGCAGCGGTGGCATGACGGACTGGGGCGTTGAGCATTTTGGTGACTAGCCTGCGGAGTAGATACAAGTCATACAAGGTAGATAGCACCGGCGGCCACTTGTGATACGTCAGATGTACTGTTGTTAGCTTGCCGCTAGTTTGCCTGGCCGATCCTTCCGGCTTTTTTCCCTTTTCAAAACCAACCACTGTGATGGTGTGCCCAAGATCGGCGAGTCCTTCCAGATAAGGTAAAATCTGCGATTTTCCCAGTGGGTCGTTTAGTCCATCGTAGCTAAGATAGAGAATATTGGCCATAGATCATTTTTAATTCCCGGCATCAAAATGCCAAAGGTAACTTAAAATGGTATGGATTTTCCCCAATTCGAGTTGGACAAGACATATTTCTTTCCGCAAAAAAGGTTTTAGCAGAAACAAAAAATGCAATAAAAGCCAAATCAAAAACTAAGGTTTCCCTCGCTTAATCTTCTTCTACTTCAATTGGTATTTGCTTGATCAATTCTTCGTTTTGCTCGCTTTCGTAATTGTAAGCCATGGTCAAGGTGCCTTTTACACCATCGTTGGCTTCAATGGCAAAAAGCACACTTTGATCGGAAGGATTAGTCATTCCTTCAAATCGGTAGGTATGCACTATTTTCAACTCATGGGGTTTATATTCTTTTTTGCCATATACGGCTTTGATGCTGTGTTCTCCTGCTTTGAAATCGTCCGTATAGCCTTTTTTTACCAGTTTATTGCTTACCTGAGACAGGGTAGCCTGATCATTGCTTTTCATATGCTGTTTGGTTTTAATACTCATGAAATACACTATTCATAACGAGCCAGAAAAATTGTTGTTTCTGTTTTTTCCATCAGGGCTACAGTGCTTCGGGCAGTTACAGGTGACCTCTTGAGCCCGACTGCGTGCCACGTAAGCCTTTGATCAATTGAAAAGCGATGTTAATTATGCACAAAACCGAAGCCTGGATCACTAAAGCCATATCTGGTTAAAACGGGTATTTTTCCATTTATGGGTCTTTCTATTTAAAAAATATTTCCTCAAATTAACTGCCCACGTCCAGCACTTTTACTTCCACCCTGCGGTTTTTTGCCCGGTTTTCTTCGGTGTCGTTTGGGGCTATAGGTCGTGAGCTTCCATAACCTATGGTTTCTATGCGTCGGCGGTCAATGCCAAATCCCACGAGAAAGTCTTTGATTTTTTCTACCCTCCGAAAAGATAGGTTCTCCTTGGGACCTGAAGAGCCAAGACCATCGGTATGCCCGGCCAGTTCTATTTTCAGATTTGGGTTTTCGAGCATAATGCCTACGAGTTTTTCCAGTGAGGGGTAGGATTCATCCAGAAGGGTGGGTTTGCTGCGCTCGAATAGCAGGTCATTGAGCGTGAATACCTGGTCGGCGGCTATGGGCATCAGGTAGATGTTTTTATAACTTTGCTCGTTTTCTCCAGTTCCGGCAAAGCTGAGATTTTCTACAAAGGTGATGTATCCGGGCGCTTTTACGACAAATTCAAACGATTGCTCCCGGGGCAGGTAGATCAGGAAATTGCCGGTGAGATCATCTGATCTGGCACGAAATGCCTGGTGTTTATCATTTTCTTCCAATATGATATCTGCACTCAGGGGTGCGTGTGTCAATGCATTGAAGGTGCGCCCCTGAAAAGCGACCAGCTCTACGGAAGGTGTTGGCGCGATGTCCTGAATCAGCGGAATGCGATATATATTTTCTTCGCCGTTGCGAGCACCTTCAGACGATACAAAATAGGCAAAATCACCTGAGGCGGTTATGCTGAAGTACCCTTCCCAGCTCGATGTGTTGATTGCCGGTCCGAGGTTTTGGGGTTTTGTCCAGCTTTGCCAGGTTTCATCGAGGCGCTTGGTCTTGAATATATCACTCTCACCGTAGCCGCCATGGCCATCGGAGGCAAAATAGAGGGTGGTATTGTCGGGTGAAAGGAATGGGGCAAATTCTGCTCGTGTGGTGTTGATGCCCAGGCCAAGGCTGATGGGGCGGGAATAGCTTTTGGGTCCGTTTTTTATACTTACGTAAAGATCCTGATCGCCGTAGCCATCGTGCCTTTCTACCGCCATCATGAGCACTTGCTCATCGGCTGATAAAAAGAAATCCTGAAATTCACTATTGTTTTCGTAGCCGCTGATATCCAGGCTACTGGGTTCTCCCCAGCCGATGGCGGTTTTGTACGATATCGAAACTCCGGGTGCTATGGAGCCATCGGCCTGGTAGCCATTGATGACCAAAAGCTTTTTGCCATCGGGCGAAATGGAGCAAACGCCATTGGCAAACTGGTCGTTGAGCGGGGCGCCTACATTTTGGGCTTCGCTCCACAGGCCATTTATAAAATGCGATACGTAGATGTCTTGCGGATCGGTCTTGCCACCGGTATTGGACGGGTGAAATAGCCTCGAAAAGTAAAGGGTGTTGCCATCATGAGACACCAGCGGCTTGGCCTCGGCGTAGCGCGAGTTGATTTGCTGATGAAGGTTTTCTTTTTTGGCCGTAAAGCTCAGCGCTTGTTGTACATTGTAGTTGGCACCTGACAGAATATTGCGCACGTCGGCCACACTGGCATGGTCGAGCAGACCCACAGCGTCAATCTGGCTATAGCCCGGTGCAGCGATGCTATTGAGGTTGATCTCGACATATTTCACTTTGTAGTCTGTTCGTGGTACGCTTAGTACCAGGGTGCGAAACCTGTCAGAAACGGCTTGCGCTTCTTGCTGGTAAACGATATAGTTAAAGCCTTTTTCATCGATCAGTTTTACCTGTACCACACGGCCGGGGTCGTTGTTTTCTATTATGATTATCTGCTCAATGTGCTGCGGAAGGTCATAGCCAAGCTTCACGGTGCCAAAGGCTGCGGTCTCAGCCAGCCTGAAGGCGTTCACATGAATTTTTCCGGGAGGAAAAGCATCCGGAGACCCCAAAGCCTGCAGGCCGGCATAAGTGCTCTCCTGATATTGATTGAATTGATACTCCAGGCTCGATGCCCATTGTATTTTTTTATTTGGCCAAATGCTGCAATTGACCACAAGCAACAAATAAAGACTATTGATCTTTTCATGGTGTTTATCCATTATTTGTGCTGTGTCTGGACTTAGCAGGTAGAATAGTATAAACCTGCCAAAGCATCAAAAATAATGAATAATGCCCTATTTCGATAATTCCTGCTTGATTTTACGCTGGTATATTTTTCCTTTGCTACCTATTTTAATAAAATAAAATCCATTGGATGAGCTACTTAAACGTACGTTTATAAACTGTTTGTTTATAGCATTATTTTCGTGAATAAGGCGCCCTTGTGCATCAAAAATATGGATAAAATCAAGATTTTCGCCGGAATGAGATATCGAAAACTCCCTTGCAAAGGGATTGGGATACAGACTTAAGCCCTGGTTTTTGAGATCATCTAATCCTGTGATGCCAAAATAGACCGCCTCCGATTTGGAGAGGCAATTGTATTCATTCCTAACGGTAATGGTATAATAGCCGGATTCTTCCGGAACCAGACTTGCACCGGTTTGTTGCAAATAGATATCGTCTTTAAACCAATTGGCCCGATCATCGTCCGATAACAGGGTGGCACCTTCCAATCTCACCTGGGCTTCTTCATAAATTTCCTCTTTGGCCACGTTCACGGTTTGCTGTGCATGGCACTCCGATAATGTATCGATGACCCATGCGGTGTACAAACCGTCAGCGATTCCGCTATAGGTGCGGCCCGAAAAGAGGGATTTGCTGATATCCAGGGCTTCGTTGCCGGCAAACCAATAATACCGAACATGAGGCAGGACTGGCTCTACAACGGTGGCCGAGCCGTTTTTGCCATCTTTACAATAATTATTTGGTGTAGTTTCCACAGCTAATTGCAAGGTAACGGGTTGATAGGGAACGTTTGCCACCAAATAGCTTTTACAGCCGCTAGATTTGTTTTCAACCATAACCGAATATTGAGCAGCCGGTAGTTTTTCGGCGTTGAAGGCATCTTTGGCCATAGTCCATTCTACCCCCTCTGCCACTTCACCCTGCCACCACCATATCGAAAAGGAACCCGTGGTCTGTGAATCGTTGATGTTAATCTCCAAGGCGCCAGTTTGTTTTTCCGCCAGGTCGCTGCAATGCGTTTGAGCCGATGTGGAAACCAGCTCGATCTGATCCGATTGATAATTGGATTGGTCAGCTACACTGGTGGCCAGTGACTGCACAAAGATATTCTTGGCATCATCTAATACCTGAAGGGTATATTCCCCGGCAATCACTCCATCGAAACGGTAACCTTCATGGTCAGGGGTGTCCTTTACCTCATTACCCGCATACCATCGAAAGGTGTAGTGTGTCGAATCGCCATCGACCGAGGCTTTGAGGCTTCCCAGAGGTTCCAGCATGTCGCACGAAGTATCAGCAGAGGATGAAATAACAAGCAGGTCGGCATTGTGAGCCCTTGCTTTCACTATACCTGCTGTGGTATTTAAGGGAAGTATTTCGTAGTCATCATTGGCAAATTCGTTGACATAGGGCGTGGTGGAGCTAAGGTCTGTGAAGCCTATGGTGATATCCTGATTTTGTCTGGCCACCACCTGAAATACCGCTCTGAAAATGATGGTACTGTCGGGCAGGGAGAGTGGAAGGGCATCGCTTGGATCCCAAGAAAAACGCAAATGCCCAAGATTAGTAGTGCTGGTACCAAAATCGCCTTCGTCGAGAAACTTGATGCCATAATAAGAAATGCTTTTGTACATGAGTAGCTCCGGGTTCCAGTTGAGCGATGCCTGAAAGGCAATAATATTTTCGAAACCATTTACTTTCAGTTCTACCGATACCTCTTCGGCTGGTTTGGCGATTTTGCCTGGGATGTACAGATCGACAGTGTTGTTCTGGGCAAAAAGACCAGCAGACGAAGCAGCCAGAAAAAGCAATAGAAAAAGCAGAATAGTGCGCGACATAGTCCAAAAGGGATTTAGTGCAAATATACGCTTATTGACTAAATGAATAATCAGCTTAGTGGATTAGGATACCTATTGTCGATTTGCCCCCGATCCACTATTTGACTGACCACAACTGAAAAGCGGTCAAGAACGCTGCTACTGGTCAACCTGAAGGAAACAAAAATTTCCACTCACATACAGGGCAATACAGCGCAACTGACCCGGCAAATAAAAAAAAAGCCTAAGGCACCATTCCCACCAAGGCTTCTATGGCTTTCTGCACATTATTCCTCACTTGCATAATATCCGCTTCCATCATATAGCATGGGGCGGTCACTATTTTATTATGGTGATCAATGGATATCTCGTCGATGGTTTTCATCTCTGTAGTGGCTCCGGTTTTTTCCATACCTTGGCTTATGGCATCTATATCATAGGGAGACGGCGCGTTGGTGCTACCGATGGTAAGGGTGGACGAAATGCCACTTTTTCCAGTGCCTTGGCGATTACCGTTGGGCCCATGCACAAACCTGCAATGGGTTTTTTGGCCTTCGCCATAGATAGTATGGCTGCTTTTACCTGCGCGTTGATTTCTCCTTCCGGTCCGGAAAATGCCCATTTCGTCAGGTTTTTGGCGGCGCCAAATCCGCCAGGAAGCACCAGTGCGTCCATCTTGTCTGCATCAAATAGAGCCAGATCATGGATATCGCCCCGGGCGATACGCGCGGCCTCCACCAGCACATTGCGCGTTTCGGGCATTTCCTCACCCGTTATGTGGTTGATGACATGGTGCTGATCGATGTTGGGTGCGAAGCAAACCGCCTCTGCTCCTGCTTTTTTGATGGCCAGCAGGGTGAAGACCCCTTCGTGGATTTCGGTGCCATCGTACACACCCGAACCTGAGAATATCACTGCTATTTTCATTGTTGCTAAGGATTAGTAGAGCAGCAAGTTAAAAAAAATGCGCCGGAAAACAGGAAGCTTTCATCGGCTTATGAGCATAATCGATAAACAAAAAGCAGCCATTGGAAATGGATGATTTGCATATTCAATTTTGCAGCAATCGAGCTTGTGTTGGGAATTTTAAAACCCGCTGTGCTCAAAATGATGACTTTCTCCTCTGATGTGCTCAAACCAAAAATCGTATTGATCGTAGAGCACACAGTTTTCGAGTGTCTTTGTGTTACTGCGTAGCTTTAGGATGTCGGTTTCTACAATCCATTCTTTAAAGTGAACCATTTGATCAAATGGCAGATCAGATAAGTGTAGATAGGTGTATCCTTGAATGTGTCGTGGCCTTACCTTGTTCATATAGTTCAAGTTTACAATTTTGATGTTACTTCCACTTTACGGGTGGTTTAAACTTACATGATCATTGGCACAATGTGGCCCGAAAAAGCTTGACTTTCAGTTAAATCACAACGAAAAAGTAAGGAGTGGTACCATAGCCCGGGTAGGGCTTTGGCCAAAAATGAAAACTTAAAAGCCATGTTTTCAGTTAATTCCATTATTTTAGATTCAACGCTTCCGCCTAAGCAGGTCATGTGCCTGCTATGTGTGGAACGAGTCGGGCACCAATGTTTAAGATCAACTACACCAAAATCAGATGACCACCATTATTATCATTGGCTTTGTGCAGGCAGTCTTCTTTGCCACATTGGCCATTACCAAAAAGAAAAAAGAAACCGCAGATTATATCCTGGCCACCTTGTTTTTGGTCTTAAGCGTGCAGATTGGGGTCAACTATGTGGTGGTCACCGACCATAAATACCAGTTTCCGCACCTAATTGGCACCGCGGGTCCGCTATCTTTTCTTTATGGTCCGCTGTTGTTTTTTTTTATAAAGAATTATATCTCTGAAAAACAGCCCTTCAAAGCGAAGTATCTTTGGCATTTGCTTCCATTTATGGCGGATGTCATTTATCATTTCAGTCATTTCTATTTGCAATCTGGTCAACAAAAAATCACGGAGTTGCAGCACATAGTTGACGGAACACCAGGCACCAACATGTCCATTTCCATGATCGCCGCATCCATCTCTCCGGTCGTGTATTGCTTTTGGGCCGTGGGCATACTTTCGTCGCACAGGCACAGCCTCAAAGGTCTTTATTCATTTACCAGTGGCAACCTAAAGCTTGAGTGGTTGTGGTATCTGACCTGGAGCATGTTGGTCGTTGGCATCAGCGCAATGGCCATCAATATCACCATTGTCTTTTTCGAGGTTGCCGATTGGGTAGAGCTTAGGCTTATTCTGTTGACCATCGCCTCATTGTGGGTGTTTTTCCTGGGCTACTACAGCATCAAAAAGACCCCTTTTTACCGGTCTTACCATTGCCCCGGGATGGACACCCTCGAATACGCCACACTGCAGAAACAACCGGAAAAGTATGAAAAGACCAGGCTGAAAGAAGAGGAAATCCCCGGCCTCAAAAAAAACCTGCTTGACTATATGGTGCAGACCCGACCATACCTCAACCAAAACCTGACAATTGGCGAATTGGCCGAATTGCTCCACATGCCTACCTACCAACTCTCGCAGTTGATCAACGACCAGCTTGGGCAGTCGTTTTATGAATTTATCAATACGTACAGAGTAGAAGAGGTAAAACTTCGCTTTTTCGATCCAAAGTACAGCCACCTCACCCTGCCGGGCATTGCCATGGAATGCGGCTTCAGCTCCAAAGCCTCCTTCAACAGAATATTTAAACAAATGACCGGACTGACTCCGACCGAATACATCAAGAATGAAGAAGCTGCCTGAGATCGTACATGGGGTAGGGCGAATATTTGCTTTGTTTAGCGGGATACTTTGTGCTTTTGCCCTGTCGTCCAAGGCTCAATCTTTACCCGACAGCAGCGGCAACGACCACACATACAGGGTCATGTTCTACAATGTCGAAAACCTCTTTGATACCTTCGACGACCCGGCCACCAACGATGATGAGTTTACCCCGGATGGGAACAAACGCTGGACATACTTTCGCTATCGTGAAAAGCTAAACCACATAGCCAAAACCATAATTGCGGTAGGAGCCTGGGAGCCGCCAGCGGTAGTGGGTATGTGTGAAGTGGAAAATTTCCAGGTTTTGCAAGACCTGACCAAAGAAACCATGCTGAAAAAATTTGACTATCAGATGGTGCATGAAAACTCCCCCGATCTTCGCGGTATCGACAATGCCATAATATACCGCAAAGATAAACTTGTAGAAATATCTCACCGCGCCATATCAGTTAGTGTAGACCAACACCGCCCTACCAGGGATATTTTGTATGTATCTTTTCTGATCGCAAGGCAGGATACCCTGCACCTATTTGTCAATCACTGGCCTTCGCGCTTTGGAGGTAAGGAATTTACGGAAGAGAAAAGGCAACTGGCTGCCACTGTCTTGCGACAACAGGTAGATTCCCTTTTTGCGATAAGCAACCTGAGCAAAATTTTGATTATGGGCGATTTCAATGATGAACCCTTAGACAACAGCCTCACAACCTCCCTGGGTGCGATCACGGATAACAGCGACCCTGCACCGGGGAAATTATACAATTTGTCTGTTCCCGACCTGCGCACAGGCATCGGCACGCTGGTGTACAAAGAAATCGACATTAGCTGGTTTCTTTTTGACCAAATGATCGTTTCCGGGGGGTTGATGGTCGGCGATCGCTTAATTTGTTCGGAAAGCAAAAACAACATCTACACGGCTGCATGGCTTCTGAAAAAGAACCGGCCATTCAGAACCTACCAGGGGCCAATATATCAGGGCGGATTTAGTGATCATTTGCCAATTTTTATAGATTTGCATCATCACGGAAAATAAATTCAGCGTATGCCACAACTTATAAAAAACCAACTGATTATTTGGCTGATACTGGCGGGCATTTTTTCAGGCCAAATGGCCACATCGCAGGAGTTGCTGGAAGCCTATAGCTATCCGCTAAGCCACGATAAGCTTGGGCGCGACGACTTTGGCGATTTTTTTATGGTCAACGGCAAAAAATACTATCAGGCGATATTGGCCAAAGGCCATGGTTTACCGTCCATGATGGGCAGCCCGACCGGCACTTCAGATGGCATAGCGTTCGATTTTCAGGATTCATTGCTCTATGGCACGCTGCTGTATGGGTTTATTCCCTACGGGGACTCACGACATCCGCAACCCGTATATTTCCGGAGCCCGGAGCCCATTGTGGCCGGAAAAGCGACTATATCGATATCGGCAATGGGTGGACGCTACGATATGATCGGCTGGGGCGCCAAAGGGAAAGGCACCCTTGGCTACAGAATTGTTGATGACAGGGGCAGCATGATATACAATGGAATCATTTCCTTTAAGGGCACCGGGCCATTCGAAATAGACGATTCTATAGTAGAAGGACCCTTTGTAAGCCTGCTCAATGACCAGGGCGCCACCATATTTTTTAAAACCAACAAAGAGTTGAAGGCGGAGGTAGTAGCCGGCGGCAAAACATTCAAAGGAAAAATGGGCACAATCCATGAGATTGAAATCAAAGGCCTGGATCCGGAAACCACCTATGACTATACGGTAAATTATGGCGACAATAGTCAAACCTATCGTTTTAAAACGGCTCCAAAACCTGGAACCCGCAGCAAGTTCACCTTCTCCTATGCCAGCGATTCCCGGTCGGGAAATGGCGGCGGCGAGCGTGACCTTGGTGGTGTAAATGCCTATATTATGAAAAAAATAATGGCGCTCAATGCCCAGACAGGCGTGGCTTTTATGCAGTTTACCGGTGATATGATTACCGGATACAAAACGTATATGGACGAGATAGAGCTGGAATATGCCAATTGGAAACATGCCATACAGCCCTTTGCCCACTATTTTCCGGTCATTTCGGGCATGGGAAACCATGAGGCCCTCTCCAATATTTATTTCAATCAGGAAACCGGTCAACACATCGATGTGGATAAATTTCCATTCAAAACACACTCCGCCGAATTTGTGTATGCCAAAGAATTTGTGAATCCAAAAAATGGCCCGACAAGTGAAGATGGCGCCAGTTACGATCCCTCCTCAACGACCGAAGACTTTCCGCCATACGACGAAAATGTATTTTACTATACCTATGACAATGTCGCCATGGTGGTGCTCAATTCCGACTACTGGTATGTGCCTTCGCGGCAATATATACAGCATGTAGGAGGTAATCTGCACGGATATATCATGGATATGCAATTAAAATGGTTGGAAAAAACCATAGCAAGGCTCGAAAAAGACAAAGACATCGATCATATATTTGTCACCCAGCATACCCCCATGTTTCCTAACGGTGGCCATGTACAAGACGACATGTGGTACAACGGCAACAACGACTACCGCCCCTATGTGGCAGGCAAAAGACTGGAAAAAGGGATCATCGAAAGACGTGACGAACTACTGGAAATAGTAGTGAACCAAAGCACCAAAGTGCGAGCGGTACTCACCGGAGATGAACACAACTATTGCAAAACCGAAATAGGCCCTGCCACAGAAAGGTATCCGGAGGTCTATCTTCCCAAAAGAATTGAATTGACACGAACCATTTACCAAATCAACAACGGCGCGGCCGGGGCACCGTACTACGCTCAGGAGCAAACTCCCTGGACGCCATTTACCTCAGGTTTTACAACCCAAAACGCACTGGTATTTTTTCATATCGAAGGCAAGCAGATTCTGATGGAGGTGATCAACCCCGATACCCTGGAGAAAGTGGACAAGCTCGATTTGACGAAGTAAGAAGCAATCAAATTGCCACTTTTGCGCATGGGGAACACTATGCCTGTGCTTATCTGCCGACGGCACTTTCCAGGTACTGATCGTACAATTGCTGCAATTTTGTGGTCACCGCACCGGGTTTTCCATCGCCTATGGGCATTTCATCTATTTGCACTACGGGCATCACCTTTTTGGTGGTTCCTGTTATGAATGCCTCTTTGGCCTGTCCCAGCTCTTTCATGAAAATATCCCGTTCCAAAACTTCAAAGTGATCTCTTGCCACTGTGATGGCGTGTTTGCGATTCACCCCTTTCAATATACCATGGGCGGGGGTCAGTATTCTGTTGTATTGATCAACAATAAAAAAATTGCTTCGCGTCAGTTCCGATACTTTTCCTCTCCAATGATAGAGCGTGTCCACAGCGCCCACAGATCGCGCTTCTGCCAATTTGTATATACCTGTCAGGTAGTTGATGGTCTTCACTTCTGGTATATCGCGCATGTATTCGTGGCTGATCAGTTTGATGCCATTGTCGAAATGGCTTTGTGGCAAGGGATTGATCGCCTCATTTAGCACAAATAGCGTTGGCGTGCCGATATCAAATCCATTGGGCGATTCGCCTCCCGTCAGCACCATCCTGATCCCGGAATCGGGCAGGTTGTTGTGGGTGATCAAATCCAATATCATGGCTTTGAGTTCATCATACCCCAGCGGACAGGGGAGCCGGAGTGTAGAGGCAGAAGACATGAATCGGGTGAGGTGGTCATCGAAAAAGAGGGGCTTTAAGCCAGTCAGGCGAAAAAAATCGAATATGCCATAAGCGCGCAAAAGCGCCAGGTCGCTCACATGAACATAGGCTTTGTCCTGATCGATGATCTTGTCGTTCAAAATACATTTTATCATGGGCCAAAAATAGAAAAAACGCTGAGGAATTAATCCCAAAGGGATTTAATGTCTATAGAAATTATATCAAAGTTTTGTTCGACCCCGATGGGGTCGTAGGAATATACGCTTTATCGTTGCTACAAAAATTTGACCCTTTCAGGGTCATGTGTTTTCACCCCCTATGACTTAATAAAGAATTTAATGCTTCAGATTCTCGAATTTTCTACCCCCCCCTCAGTGCTATCCGCAGGAATATTTTTTGCTATGGCCACTTCCGGTACCACTGCCTTTGGAAAATATTACCGCTAAGATCAAAGTCCACGGGATCCGATGGGTCATGGCCACACACGCCAACCGTGAGCTGCAAGCGGCATCAACACCAGGGTTCAACTCAAATCAGGTCTATTCTGCCGGTGTGCAACATGATGGTTGAGGGCATTGGTTTTTTAGATGAATATGCCCAAAAAGTATGTAACGGATAATGTATTAAATAAAATTTGGTTATTTTTGCGCTTTAAAAATTAGGATTAAAATACAATTCTTAGAATGTCACATACACTAAAGCTTAAAAAGGGTTTTGATATAAACCTTTCGGGAAAAGCGGAGAAGAAACTTGCAGCATGTGACCAGCCAAAAACTTTTGCTCTCAAACCAACTGATTTTGTCGGCATTCAGCGACCCAAGGTAATGGTGGCCGTTGGAGATACCGTAAAAGCAGGCACGCCGCTTCTGTTTTGTAAAATGATGGAAGAGGTAAAATACTGCGCTCCGGTAAGTGGGGAAATCATTGAAATAAAAAGAGGCGATAAGCGCAAATTGCTGGAAATCATCATTCTTGCCGACAAAGAAATAGTTTCTGAGCCTTACAAGAAGTTTTCTGCTGCAGAAATCCAGCAAGCAGAAAAGAGTGAGCTAGTCAATCTGATGATCAATTCAGGGGTTTGGCCCAACATCATCCAGCGTCCCTATGGCGTGGTGGCCAATCCTGCCGACACACCTAAGTCTATTTTCGTCTCTACTTTCGATACCAGTCCCCTGGCTGCTGATATTTCTTTTGTGCTCAAAGGCGAAGAAAAATTCTTTCAGGCGGGCATCGACATGCTCAAAAAACTAACCCCCGGCAAAGTAAACATCGGGGTGAATGCTGACGTGTCGCAAGATACCTTTTCCAGGATCAACAATGCCGAAATTCACCCGGTGAGCGGCAAGCACCCGGCAGGCAATGTTGGCGTGCAAATACACCACATCGATCCCATAGCCAAAGGGGATCTGGTATGGACTGTAAGTGCCTATGGGGTTGCGCAAATAGGCAAGCTATTTCTGGAAGGAAAATATGATGCCTCTAAGGTAATAGCCCTGGCAGGCTCAGAAGTGAAAAATCCGCAATATTATAAAACCTATACGGGCGCCTGCATAAACAAATTTGTTGAACAAAATGTAACTGGTGACGAAGTGAGGTTTGTAAGTGGCAATGTGCTGACCGGCGAAAAGATTAAATCGGACGGCTACTTGGGCTTTTACCACCAGCAGGTCACGGTCATCCCCGAAGGAACGCACAGTGAATTTCTAGGTTGGATACTGCCCACGACCAAAAAGCTAAGCTTCCACCGGGCATTCGGCTTACTTTCGTTTATGAACGGCAATAAGAAAGAATATGTAGTGGATACCAATATGATGGGCGAACACCGGGCATTTGTGCAAACTGGGGTGTTCGAAAAGGTGACGCCCATGGACATACTGCCCACCTACCTCATCAAAGCTATTTTGGCGGAAGATTTTGATGAAATGGAGAGCCTCGGTATATACGAGATGATAGAAGAAGATATCGCACTTTGTGAATTCGTGGATGTTTCCAAAAACAACTTGCAGCAGCTATTAAGGGAAGGTTTGACACTAATAAAAAACAGCTAGTATCACATGAAATTCATTAAAGATATTTTTGATAAAAATAAACCAGCGTTCGAAAAAGGCGGCAAATTCGAGAAGTTGATGCCACTTTTCGAAACCTTCGAGACGCTGTTTTTTGTACCGGATCACGTCACACCGGCTAAGGGGGCACAAATACGCGACGCCATAGACCTGAAACGGATGATGATGACGGTAATCATCGCGATGATCCCCTCCCTGGTATTTGGTATTTGGAACGTAGGGTATCAGCATGCGCTGGCTACTGGCCAGGCGATGGACTTTGGACAACAAATATGGCTCGGCACGCTGGTGGTATTGCCCATCGTTATCGTTTCTTATGCCTCTGGTCTAACAGTAGAATTTATTTTCGGTATCAGAAAAGGCCACGCGCTCAATGAAGGCTTTCTCGTTTCAGGCATGCTTATTCCGCTGGTGGTGCCGCCAACCATTCCACTGTGGCAGGTGGCCATTGCCACTGTATTTGCCGTGTTGATTGGTAAAGAAGTATTTGGAGGAACAGGAATGAACATTTTCAACGTGGCCCTTACCGCCAGGGCATTTTTATACTTTGCCTATCCATCGCAGATTTCAGGCAATGTGTGGACCTACCTTGGAGACAAGAACCCGGTGGACGGATATACCGGAAGCACCATACTGGCCATAGCCAACGAAGCCTCCGTGACTAAATCGGGTAGTGTGGTGGAGGTGCTTGCCAATTCCAATACAATTATCAGTGCCGATTTCTTTAGTTTCACCAATATGTTTTTGGGATTTATTCCCGGTTCTATTGGCGAAACGTCCACCTTGATGGTGCTGATTGGCGCCGTGATACTTATCGCAACGGGCGTAGGGAGTTGGAAAATCATCACCGGAGTGTTTGCCGGCGCTTACCTTACCGCACTCATGTTCAACATGATCGGTGCCAATGGATTTATGCTCATGCCCGCACATTACCACTTGGTGATTGGCGGACTGGCTTTTGGAGCGGTATTTATGGCTACAGACCCGGTTACCGCTACACAAACCGAAAGAGGAAAATGGATTTACGGCATATTGATAGGTATTCTTACCATTGTGATCAGGGTGTTTAACCCGGCCTATCCGGAAGGTATCATGCTTGCCATATTATTGATGAATGCATTTGCACCACTTATTGATTTTTACATAGTTAAAGCAAACAAACAAAGGAGGATTCAACGTGCAACAGTCTAATACATACATTATCGTTTTTTCCGCGGTATTAACTATAGTACTTGGCGGACTGCTTTCATTGGCCAATCAGGGATTGAAGCCCATGCAGCAAAAATCAGTGGAACTGGACACAAAGAAAAAAATTCTAAGTGCCGTTACAGATCTTCAGGAGAAAAAAGGAGATGAAATCATTGACTTGTATGGCCAAACCATAGAATCGGTCGTGGTAAATATCGATGGCGAGATTCTGGAAAAAGACAAAGATGGCAACCCGCTGATCGCAGAAAATATCGATATCGCCAAAAATTATAAAATGGCTCCCGAAGAACGCCTGTACCCGGTATTCAAATATCACCAGGCAGGCAACAAAGAGGCAGTCGAAGCCTATATTTTCCCGATCTATGGCAAAGGGCTTTGGGGTCCTATCTGGGGATTTATAGCATTAGAAACCGATCTCAATACCGTAAAGGGGGTTTCATTCGATCATAAATCAGAAACACCGGGTTTGGGAGCGCGAATCACCACCGCTGAGGTGAGCAACCGATATGTCGGAAAAAAGGTGTACAACGATGGTAAACTTGCCTCTGTTGTCATGCTCAAAGGCGAAAACAATGCTGCATCCAACCTCGACGAGCATCATATCGATGGATTGTCGGGTGCGACACTTACGGCAAAAGGTGTAAATGAAATGCTTGAAAACTATTTCATTTATTATAAAGAATACATGAACAAAGCGAAAACCAACGCTACCGAAAAAGTAGCCTTATTGAACTAAGAACCAATAGCGATATGAGTACGCAAACAGTAGAAAAAATGGTGGAAAAAAAGCCGGCAGAACCCGTGCTTTCCAAGCGACGCAAAAAATTTGTAAGCGATCCACTAAATGATGACAATCCAATAACAGTGCAGGTACTTGGAATATGCTCTGCGCTGGCTGTCACCACCCAGATGAAACCAACGCTCACTATGGCCATTTCGGTGATCATGGTAGTGGTATTTGCCAACCTGATCATTTCGCTGATCAGATCGCTGATACCTTCGCGGGTGAGGATTATCGTACAGCTTGCCTTGGTAGCTACCCTGGTTACGCTGGTGAGCGAAGTGCTCAAAGCCTATCAGTACGATATGTACAAAGAGTTATCTGTCTTTGTTGGTCTGATTATCACTAACTGTATCGTAATGGGTCGTCTCGAAGCTTTTGCAATGGCCAACAAACCCTGGGATTCGATCTTGGATGGTTTGGGAAATGGACTGGGCTATAGCTGGATAATATTGGCAGTGGCCTTTTTTAGAGAGGTACTTGGCTCGGGCAAAGTATTTGGTTGGCCGGTGTTTGAAGCCATAGGCATTCAAAATTTCCCAACCAACGGACTGATGGTGACTCCGGTAGGTGCCTTTTTTATCCTCGGAATCATCATATGGGTACAGCGCACCAAAACAGGATACGTAGAACACTAAAAAATTTGAACGATGGAATTAGTTAATCTGGGAATAAAGTCAATTTTTATAGAGAACATGATATTCGCCTATTTTTTGGGCATGTGTTCTTACCTTGCTGTTTCTAAAAAAGTGAGTACCGCGCTTGGGTTGGGCATGGCGGTCATCTTTGTGTTGCTCATTACCGTGCCGACCAACTGGCTGCTTACCGAGTACATTTTGAAGGAAGGCGCTTTGGCCAACACCTTAAAGATGCCCAGCCTGGCAACTGTCGATCTCACCTTCCTCAGTTTTATCATGTACATAGCCGTTATCGCTGCCATGGTACAATTGGTAGAAATGATTATTGAGAAATTTTCACCGGCACTTTATGGTTCGCTTGGTATATTTTTGCCACTGATCGCCGTGAACTGTGCTATTTTGGGTGCATCGCTCTTTATGGCTGAGCGCGACTATAGCCTTGCAGAAGCCACAGTGTTTGGCTTTGGTTCAGGTATTGGCTGGTTGTTGGCCATCATTGCACTTGCAGCTATCCGTGAAAAATTAAAATATTCTGACGTGCCTCCGGGACTCAAAGGTCTGGGAATCACCATGCTTTTGACCGGCCTGATGGGCATCGCCTTTATGTCTTTTATGGGCATCACTTTATAAAAAAAATGTAATAAATAGGGCCTGATCAGTATTTGATCAGGCTTTTTTTTGCCCTGGCCAAACCGCCACCGTTGTTCATACTTTATCCCAACTTGCACCGGAAGGGCATCGAAAACACAAATTTTAAGATATTTTCTTGTACAAATCATGTACTGCGTGCTGGAATCGGGGTTTTGTGTTTAGAAAGTCGATTGTAGTGATGTATGGTATTTG
>JAAUQL010000038.1 GCA_012033595.1 Cyclobacteriaceae bacterium
CAATGGTGCTGCCACAGCGCGGCAGGCTGAGGAGCGGCGGGTTGCCCAGCGATATCCATACGGTGGTGAAGTTGGGCCGGCTGATCACCTTGCCCGGCCTGGTGTATTCGTACACTTCCACGCTGAAGCGGTAGAAGCCTTCGGGCAGGCGTGTGCCATTTCTAATGAACTGCCCGACGTCCATTCCCTGAAACACCATGTGTTGCGGAAGGAAGTATTCGGCCAGCTCATGGCCTTCGAGCATCAGTTGTTGCCCTCCGTCCAGGTAGAAGGGCACGCCGTGGTAGTCGGGTGCGGTGGCCATGCGAATGCCTGGGGCTTCGAGCTTGAACCTTAATCCTACCTCCAGCCCGCTCTTGGTGAGGTCGAGCAGCATCAGGCTGAGGCGCAGCCGATCTGAGGCCGGCGAGGTGTAGTCGCTCAAAAAAATGCTGTACGGCGGCTGTACCTGTAGCCGCGCATCCACCGGGGAGATCTGGGCCCATGTCGACCCGTTGCCCAGCAATATAAAAACTGACAGGCATAGAATTAATTGTCGAAGTGGTAGGTACATTGCCGACACTATTCTTTTGTTTTGGTATCAAAAAAGTGGGAGAAAAATAGGCGCTTTTCATGTCGAAAAAAACCCTCAAAAGCCAAAACCTGTGCCGTGTATTGTTCTGGCTGATAAAGGAGTAAATTCATTATTACTCGTGAAATGTCTTAAGGAGTTTGTTTTTAACTAAAACAAAGCAATCCGTGTAACGCCCTATCAAAGGACAAACTGTATTTTTTTTGCCACAAAATTGGATTTGAAAATGGCAACAAAAAGATATATCCGCCCTCAAACAATAAATTATCTTGTCTGAAAGCAAAGGATGATGCCTCCTGAATACCTGATAAAATTCCTTTTGCTTATGGCAAAAAACAATATTAAAGTTTACTTTGCAGCTGTTTTTATATAGTCTAATTATTTAGCAGAAACATGTCAAAGAAAGGAAAAATTGCGCAAATCATCGGTCCCGTAGTCGATGTTAGCTTCGAAGAAATTGGGGATATTCCAGGCATTTATGAAGCAATGAAAGTAACCAGGCCCGATGGACAGGTAGTGGTCCTGGAGTGCCAACAGCACCTGGGCGAGGATCGTGTGCGCACTATTGCCATGGATAGCACTGAGGGCTTGAGCAGGGGAATGGAAGTGATAAGCACAGGATCGCCCATTACCATGCCTGTAGGCCCCAACATCAAAGGCCGCTTATTCAATGTAGTTGGTGAGGCCATCGATGGCATTAATCAACCGGAGGCGGCAGGCACCATGCCCATTCACAAACATGCACCTAAATATGAGGACCTTTCCACCACATCAGAAATATTATACACGGGCATTAAAGTGATCGACTTGTTGGAACCATATGTAAAAGGGGGCAAAATCGGCCTCTTTGGCGGAGCTGGCGTAGGAAAAACGGTACTTATAATGGAGCTGATCAACAACATCGCCAAAGCCTACGCAGGTATGTCGGTTTTTGCCGGCGTTGGTGAAAGAACCCGTGAGGGCAATGATTTGCTTCGTGAAATGCTGGAATCTGGTGTGATTAAGTATGGTGAGGAGTTTATGAAATCGATGGAGGACGGCAACTGGGATTTGCACAAAGTCGATAAGGCTGAACTTGCCAAATCGCAAGCGACATTGGTTTTTGGTCAGATGAATGAACCTCCGGGAGCTCGGGCACGAGTAGCGCTATCCGGACTTACAGTCGCCGAGTATTTTCGCGATGGAGATGGCACCGGCAAAGGAAACGACATCTTATTGTTTATAGATAACATATTCAGATTTACACAGGCTGGCTCCGAGGTCTCCGCTCTTCTGGGACGTATGCCTTCTGCTGTTGGATATCAGCCAACACTGGCCACCGAAATGGGCGAAATGCAGGAAAGAATCACCTCCACCAAACGCGGATCGATTACCTCCGTGCAGGCGGTATATGTACCTGCCGATGACCTTACTGACCCTGCTCCGGCCACCACCTTTTCGCACCTCGATGCCACCACGGTACTTTCGCGTAAAATCGCCGAGTTGGGCATTTATCCTGCTGTAGATCCTTTGGACTCTACCTCGAGAATACTCAACCCGGAAATTTTGGGTGAGGAGCATTACAATACCGCCCAAAGGGTAAAAGAAATCATACAACGATATACCGAACTTCAAGACATCATTGCCATATTGGGCATGGAAGAGCTCTCTGACGAAGATAAACAGGTGGTACACCGTGCACGACGTGTACAGCGGTTTTTGTCGCAACCGTTCCATGTGGCCGAAGCTTTTACCGGACTGCAAGGTGTACTTGTGGATATCAAAGACACCATCAATGGATTCAACAGGATCATCGATGGGGAATTTGACCACTTGCCCGAGGCGGCCTTCAACCTGGTGGGAACAATTGAAGATGCGGTGAAAAAAGGCGAAAAACTGATTGCCGAAGCAAAAGTAAAATAACATGCGACTAGAAATCATCACCCCCGACAAATCCATTTTCAAAGGTGAAGTGACTTCTGCCACCTTCCCTGGCACATTGGGTTCCTTTCAGGTTCTGAAAGACCATGCACCAATTATAAGCACCTTGGAGCAAGGTGTGGTGAAATATAAAATAAACGATGCTGTGCACGAAGTCGTGGTAAGTGGGGGTATTGTAGAGGTGCTCGACAACAACATTATTTTACTTGCCGAAGGCATAGTGAAAGAAGAAGTAGCTTAGCTTACTGCTAATATTAATATCAAAAGAGCCGATCCTCGACTGGACCGGCTCTTTTTATTTCGCATAATAGTACTAAAACAACAGACGATGGGCAAGTCGGAATCGCGGCAGATTATATCTCTATGAAGGCAAGGCTTGGGCAGAGGTCAACCTGGCAGAAGAG
Source organism: Cyclobacteriaceae bacterium (assembly GCA_012033595.1). GTDB lineage: Bacteria > Bacteroidota > Bacteroidia > Cytophagales > Cyclobacteriaceae > JAAUQL01. The sequence continues at coordinate 2,896 of JAAUQL010000038.1, forward strand.
ATGTATTTAAGATTTTACCATCCTCATCTGGAAGTATTTTCGATCTGACCGGAAGGATTATCGGTGCGATTCAGGTTAGCCCAGGACTTCCCGGAGTACATGAATGGATTTAAACTCTCTGATAGCATCGTAGTGGTATCGGTAGTAGTCTATGAGCAGTTTCAAAATATCATTGCGCTCCGACTTGATCAATCTGATGTGCTCGCCAAATCCTGACTTCACAAAAAAGTCTACCTTGTCTATAAATTCCCTGTCGTACATCTTCAGGTGGCCAACTTCCAATAGCATGTCCCGGGATGTTTCGGGTTTTATGCCCAAATATTTGCTCAAAACCATCATAAATTGAATATGGAAATTTTCAAACTTTTCTGGAGCTTCGTCAAGTGCTACAATAGACTCATGCATAAAACTAAAAAGCGCTTCATTTTCTTGTTCCTCAAATAGCGCCTGACCGATCAGCTCGGTGATAAACAAGGCGATGGCTGTTTTTTTGATATTGAATGGGATTGTTTGAAAAGAGTGGTTGCATTTCATTTCACTTATCCGGTGTATTGCCCTGCGCTCCTGGTGGTACACCACCAGATCTAGCAATGTAAGCGGCTGAAATAATGCAATCTTGGTTTTGGCTGTCTTGGAGCGAACGCTATTCACTATATACGACTGCATGCCAAAGGCTTCGGTATATACTCTGGCAATAATGGATGTCTCTTTGTATCGAATAAATGAAAGGGCAATCCCCCTGGTTTTATACAGCATTTTTGCAGGTGCTTAACTTTTAGCTGCCTTTATTTTGGTCTCCATGCCCATATGGTAACACCGCCGGCAGCGGGCCTGGTACAGATCCTTTTCACCAAGCACCACCTGTTTGTTAGAATCATCGAGTCTGTAGGTATAGCTGGCGGTAGAACCGCAACTCATACAAATGGCATGGGTTTTCGTGACAAATTCTGCCACAGCCATCAAATCATTCATAGGAGCAAACGGCCTGGCCATAAAGTCCATATCCAGACCGGCGATGATGACCCTTTTGCCTTTGTTTGCCAATTTCACAGCCACATCTACTATGGCATGGTCAAAAAACTGAGCCTCATCTATGCCCACCAGGTCACAATCGGCGGCCAATAGCAAGATATCATTGGCAAACTCTACCGGGGTGGATCTGATTTCTTTGCGGTCGTGAGAAACCACATTGGTGATATGGTAGCGCTTGTCTGTAGCAGGTTTGAATATTTCTACTTTCAGATTTGAAATTTTGGCACGATTGAGCCGGCGGATCAGCTCCTCGGTTTTGCCGGAAAACATAGAGCCGCAAATGACTTCAATCCATCCGGTTTCGTTTTTGCGGCTGATATGCCTGCTGCCAAAATTAGGTTCTATAAACATTGCCAGGAAAAATGGAAATAATGCCCCAAAATTATAAATATTCAAATACTTGAAGGCCTTGGCCTACAGCAAATTCCCCAAATATTTTTCTTTGTTTGAAAGATAAAGTTTTTAATTGGCAGTATTTTTACCAGTCAAAAAAAACAGGTTTTATGGAAAGCAACATCAACCATCTGGTGATCAGCTCTTACAGTAAAAATTTTAGCGAACGGCTCGTTTCAAATTATTTTACAAATAAATCAAGTATCAAAGGCACGGAAATTACCACCTTTACCGAAGTAAAACAGGTCAATTTTTTTATTCTAAAAATTCTTTTTGAAAAATGGAGCGACGAGATTGACAGGCTCGAAAGCCCCTATTTCGACTACTCGACAGACGAAGTACAAAAAGCACTGAATACTTTCATGAATGTGTTGTCGAAAAATATTCAGGTAAAAAAGGAAGATTTAAAGCCATTGCTCGAAGAGGCAACCTACAAAACCCTGTTGCTTATATTTTCTCCTTACGAATTTTATTTGCAAGAAATCGATAAGCCTGGCACCAATCAGATTTCGCTGGCCGACCTCGAATCGATTAAAAAGTATATTAAAATAAATGACCATTTATTACAGGCTTATATCGACAGGTTTAAAGGAGACGGCATACAAGCCGTTTTTAATGAGGATGCCATCCGAATATTCGATGAGGTTTGTGAAACGATAAGGGAAACACCCGAAGACCTGGACAACTACCTTCAGATGTTTTCCCGAGTGATACCGCTTGATCTCAACCGTGTTTATTCGGAACAAAGTCAGCCACACCGTGTGGCCAAAACCCAAGAAGTTGATATACTCAACGAAAAGTTAGGAACTAAAACGCAGACCCTGCTCGATACACTCGGCACAGAAAAAAGGAAGCGATTATAGATATACATGAGAAAAAACCACTCGATGGACTGAAAAAGAGTATCACCATCAACCAGCGATTTATGTTCGAAAACGACTTGTTCAAAGGAGATAAAGGCGAGTTTGAAATGGTGATCAATTACCTGGACAATTGTACCAACAAAGAGGAGGCGATGGATTTTATCAACAGCAACTACATCGTCAAGAAAAAATGGGATATCGAAAAAGAGGAAGTCATGGAGTTTTTGGGCGTGCTTCACAGAAGGTTTCCCAAATAGGGTTTGCTGAAAAGCTGCAAATATCCAGTTCCTGGTAAATTCATCACGAAGGTGCTTTATTTTTTGTGCCGTGTTTTAACTGGATATTCGGGCATAAAGCTGGCACTTGACGCGGTGATAAGAGAAATTTTTCAATGTCGCATTGTTGAGATTATTCGACTCTATGCTATGCGATCCCGGATGGGGTTGCATATCTATAGCCAAGTAAAAGACGTTAAAATATTTTATAAAATTTGTGAATCGAACTATTTCTTGCCTGCCGTAATTGCACTGAAAGGCCGTGGTTCTTACTTTCTTTTCTTTGATGCTTAGAAAGTTAGCTAAGAAAAATCAAGACAGAACAATGCTTCCATGCACCTTCCGTCGCAGCCCCGCTGTTTGGCCAGACCTGCGCTCTTTTTCAGAAATGTGATTAATTGCAAAATTTTTGGACGGGCGACTTCTATCTCCATACTCCTACTGCTCACTGTACGACCATTAATGCCGCACCAGTACCTGCATACGATGGGCATCGATTTTTAGCAAGATGAAAATGAGGATGGTGAATGCCCACAGCGAAGACCCCCCATATGAAAACAAGGGCAGGGGGATGCCAATGACAGGAAAAAGCCCAATGGTCATACCAACATTTACCATAAAATGCAAAAACAAAATGGAAGCTACCGAATAGCCATATACCCGGGCGAAGGTTTCTTTTTGCCGCTCGGCAATGTGCACGATTCTGACCATAAAAAAAACAAAAAGAAAAATGACCAGTGTGGTACCTAACCAGCCCTGCTCTTCTCCCAGGGTGCAAAAAATAAAATCCGTACTTTGCTCCGGCACAAAATCAAACTTGGTCTGAGTGCCTTGCAGATATCCTTTGCCCAGCAAGCCCCCGGAGCCAATAGCAATTTTCGATTGTGTTACATTCCAGCCATAGCCAAGCGGATCTGCTTCAGGGTTGATGAGCGCTTTTATCCGGTTTTGCTGGTGTGGTTTCAGGATTTCATTCACAAAATAATCAACGCTCCAAATCACGCTGATGACGATGAGCATTCCCGCCACTATGGTCGCAATGCGTTTCCATTTCTTTTTGCCGAGTAATATCACGAGTGCTCCCACTACCAACACGGCTATGATTAAGATCTTTTGATCTATTACCAGGGTGAGCACAAACAAGGCTATGGCAATAAGGCCGATCACCAGGATGGTAGGATTGAGCCCTTCGCGATACATCACCAGCACAAAAGCACCAAATACCAGTGCCGTGCCGGTATCGCCCTGTACTATAATCAAAACAGCGGGCAACACAATAATAGCCCCCGTTACGAGCAGGTCATTGAAATTGCTCAATTTGTAATTCACCTTGCTCATATACTTAGCCAGAGCCAAAGCTGTAGCAAACTTGGCAAACTCAGATGGCTGCACACGAAAACCCGCAATACTGAACCAACTGGTGGAACCGGCCACTTTGGTGCCGGCAAAAAGTACAAATACAAGCATCAGCATTATCAGACCATACACAATGTAGGCAAACGAATCATAAAACCGGAAATCAACCGTCATAATGACTATGATAATGACCATACTGGTGCATATCCAAAGGAATTGCTTGCCGGAGTTCAGAGACAAATCGAATATGCCTTTTTGCAACTCTTCGTCATAGACTGCTGCATAAATATTGAGCCAGCCCAGCAGCACCAACACCAAGTATGTGCTTACTACCAGCCAGTCTATCTTGTTCAATAATGTTTTTTCAGCTCTCAATAGACAAATTTTCCGTTTTTCACATATTGCTCAATATACACCTTTTTCACTTCCCCAGTCAGGTATTTTTCCATCATCAACCCCGCGATGGAGGCTGCTGCACGAGCCCCCTGCCCGGCATTTTGCACGTACACCGATATGGCGATACGGGGATCATCTTTGGGTGCAAAAGCTACAAGACAGAATGATCCTCCCCATGAGGATTTTGCGAGGTACCTGTTTTTCCGCACACTTTTATCCCTGGTATTTGCGCCCTAAACCCCGTGCCTTCGTTCACTACAGATTCCATGGCATCGATGACCGGGGCAAAATGCACCGTGTCTATACCCACATAGTGTTTTGTAAGATATTCGGGGCGGGGTTTGCCTGTATTTCCTATTTCTTTGATAATGTGCGGAGTATAGAAATAACCCTTGTTGGCTATGGCTGCTGCAAAATTTGCCATTTGGAGAGGAGAAATAGAAATCTCCCCCTGACCAATACTTATGGAATTGATGGTGGACCACTTCCAGCGGTCTTCGCCGTATATTCTGTTGTACAGTTGCGGAGATGGAATCTGCCCGCCCTTCTCGTTGGGTATATCGATGCCTACCGGCTGCCCCAACCCAAAACCACGGAGGTATTCGTTCCATTTTTCCAGGCCCAATCTCGAATCGATAAAGGTGTTTGGCGATAGTTCCTGATTGATAATGCGCTTGAATACGATATAAAAATAGTTGTTGGAAGACATTTTTATGGCTTTGAACACATCGTAATATCCGGCGGGCGCATGGTCGCCTACCAGACCGCCACTGCAAAATATTTGCTCCCGGGGCTGAATGACCCCTTCCTGCAAGGCGATGAGTGCCTGCAAGGGCTTAAAGGTAGAGCCCGGCGGATACACAGACATGATGGCCCTGTTGAACAATGGCTTCAGTGAATCCATAGTCAGCTCTGCAAAATTTTCGCTGAAGCGCCGCCCGCTTAGGGAAGCCGGGTCGTACGAAGGACTTGATATGATGCTCAATACTTCACCGGTTTGGGGATCGAGCGCCACCGCTCCTCCTGCGAGACCTTCCATGAGCCATTCCCCATATTGTTGCAAATCGAGATCGATGGTGGCCGTTAGATTCAATCCGGCCACCGACAAGGTATCTCGTTTGCCCTCTTTGAATGGCCCCTTTTCCACCCCGCGTACATTCACCATTTTGTATTTTACTCCGTTCTGGCCTTTCAGCTCTTTTTCATATTCCAACTCCAGTCCACTGATGCCGATATAGTCTCCTTGCTTGTATGAGCCCGTTGTATCATTTTCAAGCATGCGCTTGCTTATTTCGCCCACATAGCCCAGTGCATTGGCCATGCTGCTGTGGTTGTAACCTCTGAGTGAACGAGCTTGTGGATAAAATCCCGGATAATCGACCAAGAAATCCTGAAAACGGGCAAAGTCTTTCATCGATAGCATTTTCATAAATACCGAAGGTTGAAAGAGATCGAATTCACGGGCAGTCTCCATCCGGACAATAAAGTCTTCCCTGGTGATATTCAGCAAGCTGCAAAAGCGCGTGGTATCTTTTACACTAGCCTGTCGGGGCACCACCATCAGGTCAAAAACCGGGTCGTTGTGCACCAGCAATCTGCCCTTTTTATCGTATATCACTCCGCGGTAGGAGTAGTCGCGGATTTTCCGGAGAATATTGTCTTCGGCAGCCGGACCATAAGTATCGTCTAAAAACTGGATTTGGAAAAGTTTGATGCAGTAAATCAACCCTACCAAAATTATGGCGAACTGAAGGATGTATTTCCTGTTGTTATCCACGATCAGACAGCCTTTTTATAAAATAAATACTGCGAAAGCACAATAACGAAAAAAGTGAGCAGGGTAGAAAAAAACACTTTGGACAAGGTGTAAAAAAACAAGGTGAAGCCTCCCGCTTCCAAATAAAACAATACAGCATGGTGTACAAAACGAGAGGCAGGGAATAGGTGAAAAACCATCCAAAATCCATTGTTTTAAGGTTGGGGATTTCTATGTCTTCGTAGCCTCCACGTGGGGTGATGAGCCTGAGCCAATAAGGCCGGACAAAGGCTATAAACACGCTGGCGGCTGCATTTACGCCAAGGCTGTCGTAAAACAGATCTACGGACAAGCCGGTAGCAAAAGCTACGAACATAAGCAGCAAGGGTCCCATCTCCAGTGGCAAGAGCAAAATAAAGGCTACATACACGAAGCAGAAGGCCGTATCGAAGAGGATGAAATTTTTCAATAGTAACACCTGTACCAGTACATACACGAAGAAAGACACGATCACCGATATGTAGGTGCGGCTACTCATTGTTTTGCATTATATTGTTTTCCAACGTGATACGTTCGTGCCTCCGCGGATTTTTGATCACATACACAAAAGCAAGGCTGGCAAAATCATTGGAAAGCTTAACATCAATATTGTTGAACGAAGCGCCCTGGCCAAGCGAAATATCACTAACATAGCCGATCGGGATATTTTCCGGAAAGATGGCATTGTAACCGGAAGTCACGATGGTATCACCTGGCACCAATTCTATATGCCGGGGCACATATTTGAGCTTCGCTGTCAGCGGGTCTTTGCCGTCCCAATTGACACTACAAAAGGTGTTGTTGCGTTTGGCGAAAGCCGAAACATATACGTTCACATTGAGCAATGAAGAAATGGTTGCAAAATTTTTCGATACCGACATCACCTTACCTACTACGCCGTTGGTGCTTACCACACCCATACCCGGCACTACCCCGTTTGCACTGCCCTTGTTAATGGTGATGTAGTTGTGGTTGAGCCCGGTACTGTTGTTGATGACCTTGGCGGCCAAAAACCCATATTCGTATATGCCATTGGTAAGCTGCAGAGAATCTTCCCGCGTTTTTACTATTATCGGCACATGACTTTGAGCCAGGGATTCCCGCAAGCGGGCATTATCATTAGCCAGCTCTTCATTTACTTTTGGCAAACTGAAAAATTGAGAAATATTGGATTTAGTTTCTAAAAAACTGCCCACCACTGCATTGCTGGTGTGGAAATATGCTGCGCTATGGTAAGGGTTGTTGCGCACCAGCAGCCACAAACATACCAACTCCAGAAAAAGTAATACTAGAAATGCCCGATAACTGTGTATTAATTTTAGTAATTGATACATGTGTCGTTTATGTCATCAATACTGCCTTGAGTGTGCCCAGGTTCTTCAACGCCAATCCGGTACCACGCACCACCGCCCTCAATGGATCTTCGGCGATGTGCAAAGGCAATTTAGTTTTCAATGCCAGTCTCTTGTCCAATCCCCTCAAAAGTGCCCCTCCGCCGGTCAGGTGAATACCATTGTCATAAATGTCGGCACTCAATTCCGGGGGGGAAATCTCCAGCGCTTTCAACACCGATTCTTCGATTTTAGAAACCGACTTGTCGATAGCAAAGGCAATTTCTGAATAGGATATTTTTATGATTTTCGGAATACCGGTCATCAGGTCGCGACCCCTGATTTCGTAATCTTCCGGGGGATCGTCGAGCTCGGTGAGCGCCGAACCCACTTCTATTTTGATGCGCTCTGCAGACCGCTCGCCGATCAAGAGATTGTGCTGACGCCGCATATAGTCGAGTATGTCTTTGTTGAAGGTATCGCCGGCTATGCGGATAGACTGGTTGCAGACTATTCCCGACAGGGCAATGATGGCAATCTCTGTGGTGCCTCCGCCGATATCGACGATCATGGAGCCAACGGGTTGGTCTATATCTATGCCAATGCCCAGGGCGGCAGCAATAGGCTCGTGGATCATATATACCTCTTTGGCGCCTGCATGTTCGGCAGAGTCGCGTACTGCGCGCTTTTCCACTTCGGTAATGCCCGAGGGAATACATATCACCATGCGGTGCGAAGTAGGCAGCCATCGCTTGCTGGTATCTATCATCTTGATCATCCCTCTGATCATATGCTCGGCGGCATGAAAGTCGGCAATGACACCATCTTTGAGCGGGCGGATGGTTTTGATGTTATCGTGGGTCTTTTCATGCATTTGCATGGCCTCTTTGCCTATAGCCAACACCTTGTTTGTGTTCTTGTCTATGGCGATAATGGAGGGTTCATCGACTACGATTTTATCTTTATGGATAATCAGCGTATTGGCTGTACCCAGGTCTATAGCTATATCACTTGTGAAAAAATCAAATAATCCCATAAGAATGTATTAAAGTAAAACGGGCTCGGAAGTTAGTAATCAGAATATGATATATAAGTGTAAAATACACATTTATATTACCTGCAAATCTTTTAATGTTTAAAATGCCTGGTGCCGGTCAATACCATTGCCATGTGGTGCTTGTCGCAATAATCTATCGAATCTTTATCGCGGATAGAGCCTCCTGGTTGTATCACTGCTTCTATCCCTGCTGCCTGAGCTATCTCTACGCAATCGGGAAATGGGAAGAAGGCATCGGAGGCCATTACCGCACCCTGAAGGGAAAGGCCAAAAGCAGCGGCTTTATCGATGGCCTGTTTGAGGGCATCGACACGCGAGGTCTGCCCTACCCCACTGGCGATCAGTTGCCCATGATTGGCCAGAATAATGGTGTTTGACTTGGTATGTTTGCAGATTTTGCTGGCGAAAAGCAGCGCCTTGTTTTCTTCATCTGTAGTTGCTCTTTTGGTCACCAGTTTCAAATCTTCCAGGCTATCGGTTTTCAGATCGCGGTCTTGTTCTATTATTCCGTTAAGGATGCTTTTTACCTGCCTGGTGGTATTCAGTTTTGATTTTTTCTTAAGCAATATCCTGTTTTTCTTTTGCCGGAGTATTTCCAATGCTTCGTCTGAATATCCTGGTGCCACAAGTATTTCGAAAAACAAGCTGTTCATTTCTGTAGCCGCTTCGGCATCGACCTCTCCGTTGGTAATGAGCACACCACCAAATGCCGAAATGGTATCGGCTTCGAATGCCTTCTGATACGCTTCTTTTACCGTCTCGCCGGTGGCACATCCACAGGCGTTGGTGTGTTTCAAAATGGCAAATGCAGTTTCATCTTCAAATTCCTCTATCAGGCATACCGCCGCATCCACATCTACCAGATTGTTAAACGAAAGTTCTTTGCCGTGCAACTGATCGAACAAAGCAGACAAGTCGCCATGAAACACGCCCTGCTGGTGAGGGTTTTCGCCATAGCGCAATACCTGGCTTTGCCGGGTGCTGTTTTTGTAGCCCCCGATCTCACCGTTGGCATTCAGGTAGCTGAAAATGGCCGTGTCGTAATGCGAAGATATGTCAAATGCCCTGGCAGCATACAATTTGCGCTGATCGAGGGTGGTGCTGCCCTGTTGTTCTTTTAGTATGTTTTCGATGTCGCCGTATTGCTCCATGGACGATACGATCAATACATCCTTGAAATTTTTGGCCGCAGCCCTGATAAGCGAAATACCTCCGATATCTATTTTTTCGATGATGTCTTGTTCGCCGGCACCAGAGGCTACCGTAGCTTCAAAAGGGTAGAGGTCAACGATTACCAGGTCGATGGCCGGTATGTCGTATTCATTCATCTGTGCCTGATCGCCATCATTTTCCCGGCGCGACAATATGCCGCCAAAAACTTTGGGATGCAGTGTTTTAACACGCCCGCCAAGGATGGACGGATAACTGGTAAGTTCTTCGACCGGAACCACCGGTATATTCAATCCTTCTATGAATTGCTGTGTGCCGCCTGTGGAATACAGCCTGACCCCATGCTGGTGGAGCAAATGGATAATGGGCTCAAGGTTATCTTTGTGATATACAGAAATAAGGGCGGAGTTGATTTTTTTTAAAGCCATGGGATATGGGAATATTTTTTAAAGCGCAAAACTACTTCATTCGCTTATATTTTTCAATGAATTGTCCAATAGCATCGAGATTGATTTTGATGCGAAACCTTAACACTAGAATTTATCTGTGAAGAACATGCTCCGAATTGAAAATTTGAATCCAGCTTAAGTTGAATCCATCAAGCCTTTACCGCTCACTTCCCCAACACCGCCTGCTCTATCACCTTGGGGTAATGCTCGTATTCGAGTTGGTGCACTTTGCTGGCCAATTCTTCTGCGCTGTCTTCTGGTGAAATTGCACATTTCACCTGTTTGATAATGCTTCCTTTGTCATATTCTTCATTGACCCAATGAATCGTAATGCCCGATTCTTTTTCTTTGTTTTGCACCACGGCTTCGTGTACATGATGGCCATACATACCTTTGCCACCATATTTGGGAAGCAAGGCCGGATGGATGTTTATGATCTTATCGGAATATATTTTTACAATACGCCCCGGCATAAGCCACATAAAACCCGCCAGCACAATAAAGTCGATGTTGTTTAATTTGAGGATTTCATCCACCATCTTGCTTTTGTAAAAATGCTCGCGCGAAAATACATAGTGTGGTATCTGGTGGTTTTCGGCACGTTGCAGCACAAAGGCCTTTGGATTGTTGGATAATATAAGTGCAACGCGAACCGACTTGTGGTCTTTGAAATAATTTATGATTTCTTCAGCGTTGGATCCGTTTCCTGAAGCAAAAATGGCAATGTTGTTTTTCACGTTATGGTTTGGTTTGAGGTTTAAAAAAAAATCATGCTCGATATCCCCGCCAGCATCAGCAGCTTACAATAGGTGCTTAGTTGGTGAAATCGCTTTTGAGTATCTGCTTTGGCGAGCAAATAAATCAGATAGGCGATAGGAATGATCAACAAAATAAAGAAAACATTCAATATATGATTGCCCAGGCCGTGAGATAAGTAAAACAAAACAAACACAAAAACGAGAATAAGCCCGAACAGGAAATACTTGGTCTTTCGGAGACCCCATACGATCGGAAGGGTACGGCTGCCAAAGCGCATGTCGCCTCTGATATCTTCCATGTCTTTGATGATCTCACGCACCAAATTGATGCTAAAGGCAAAAACGGCATAATTGAGCACCAGCACCTCATTACGCTGATAGTACACCGCTACCACCACAATGGAAAATGCAGTGAGCAGTGCAATGACCAGATTTCCGATAAAGGGCTCGCGTTTGAGCCTGTTGGAATATATCCACAAGAGAAACCCTGCTCCAAAACTGAGCAGCCCCACAGCAAAACTCAGATAAAAACCTATAGCTATGCCCACAAAATTGAGTATGCCATGCGATGCCAGCACAATGCGGCGGTTTACCAACTTGCCCACTACCACCCTGTCGGGCTTATTTACATAGTCGATTTTGATATCGTAGTAGTCGTTGATGACATAGCCGGCCGCTGCAATGAGCAAGGTAGAGGAAGACAGCAGAAACAATTGGAGATCGAACAGTTTAAACAACCAATCCTCCGGATGACCCACCAGAAAAATAACCGTGAAATATTGCGTAAGTGCAATGATGAGCAGGTTGGGAAACCGCGTCAGTTTCAAAAAACCTGTAAAACTAAACCTGCGCCTTCCGGCCCTGTTTTTATTCATTTTCTATTTTTTTAGTTTCCGGGTGCTCGTGCCGGGCGCCGGGCGCCGGATGAAAACAACCTCACTCATGTACTTTATAACCCCTTAGCCATCCTTCGGTTATCCACCCTCGAGCATCACCTGCTCTCCAATATTTTTTGCGAAATCTCTTTATACAGTTCGCGATATGGGCTACGCTGCAAAAAATCCATGTGCCGATCAAGGGTTTCCAAATCGCCACGGGAAGCTGGTCCGGTTTGAGCCACTTTTGGCCCAATGTCCAGACTTTTGTTGATGGTTTCGGCGATCAATGGTCTGAGCATATCGAAATCAAATTTTTGCTCCTGAAGAATCTCCTGGGCTATGGTCATCATCTTGTTGCTGAAGTTGCAGGCGAATACCGCCGCCACATGTATGGCCAGGCGATCTTTATAATGCACCTGGTACACCCTTTTGCTGATGGACGAGGCAATATCAGACAGGATGCGTGCCGTTTGCTTTTCTTCCGCTTCTATCAGCATGGGAATATCTTCGAAGCTGATACGCTTGCTTTTGGTGAAAGTCTGCAAAGGGTAAAGTACGCCGCATGCGGTACTTGCGGCATAGCCGAGCGCACTAATCGGCAAGCTGCCGGAAGTATGCAGTAAGACCGCCTCCCGGGGCAGTGAAATATGTTTCGTTATACCTGCCACGGCATCGTCTGCCACCGCCACTACAAATACTTCGGCAGTGCATTCATTGAAATCGAGACCGGTGCAGACCTCGGCATTATAGAGTCTTTTTTGCAGCGCTTTGGCGTTTTGCACATTTCTGCTATAAACTACCGAAACACGATGACCTGCATTTTCGAGTTCCGGGGCAAGGTGCCAGGCTACATTGCCCGACCCTACCATTGCTATGTCGTAGTATTTAGCCACAATAGATTTTTTCGTATTCCTCCTCGTCAGTGAATATTTGTTTTCTCAATATTTTGCCTGCTGCATCATAATATATGACCACGAAAAATTTGGCTTCAATGATATATTTCTCCGCAAAGTAAACGGGCATTTCGGCAGTGCCAATATTTATGATGTCGTTGAAGGTGGCACTCACTACTTCCCCGTATTTATTGCTCAATATTCCGCTCTGATTGTTTTTGATAATCAGCAATATTTTTTCCTTATCATCATTGCGCAGCACTTTGTATTCTGATATCCCTTCATAGGTGTACCTGTTGTGTTTGATGTCGTAGAGCCCCCATGCTCCTTTAGATTTTACCAAAGCCACGGAGTCGTTCCAATCGAGTATTTCTTCAAATTTATAGCCTGTCACATCTTTGTTGTCGGTATCCACCAGTCCATAGTCCGAGCCCTTGGTGCCGATAAAATACCCGGTTCCAAAGGGCACCAGGGCCTTCTGGTATTTGGCGCTCAGCATCACCTTTTTGTCAAAATGATAAATACCAAATTTGCCACCGATCAAGGTGCTTACATAACCCTGGTGGTAGTTGCCAATGGCATCGTAGTTGACTTTGAGCGCCAGTTTGCCACTTTGGTGGTACAGGCCCTTTTTGCCACCCCGCTCCACGAGCAGGTATTCTTTGCCCAAGGCCTCTACCGAGCTATACCTGCCATCGAGTATCTCCCTGCCATCGATGTCGTACACTGTGTAAATGCCCTTGCTGTTTTTGGTGAGCAAGTACTGGCTGCGGATATCATCCTCGCTCAACACCATGCCGGTAGGCCGCAAAAGCCGAGTCTCTACAGCGTTGGTGATGTCGATAAGGCTGTCGTTGTCGAAAATAGCAAAAGTCCTGGCGCCCTCCACCAATATTCCGATCTGCTCGCTCAAAAAACGCACAGAATCGTAAGTGAAGCTAGTGGGAAATGGTGTAAAGGCATTGTAGATGCCCCATTTGCCCTGGTACTTAAGCGATGCCCTCGACTTGTTGTAGTCCACCTTGTCAAACTCAAGTGCCGAAAGCGGATAGAATATCTGATCATAGATTCGGTATGTATTGTTCTTTTTTACCATCCATCCATCATACAATTCATAAAAATTTTGCTTGTCAAGTGGTATTTTTTCTTTCAAATCCAGATCCATCACTGTTTCCTTGTCTTCGCGGTACAGCAATATTTGAGAGGCATACACCAGATCATAGTCGTCGTACGCAAAGTCCAATCCAGGCTTTTCCTGGTTTACCGCCCTGCTCAGGCCGGCCACACTTTGCACGGCAAACAAGCCGTTTTTTCCAGCAGCACAAATCGCCCTTCCGACAAAATATCATCGTATTGGGCATCAAGCACCTTGCTGCCCAACAGACTTTGCAAACCCCATTTGCCATTTTTTTGTATTTCACAAATGCATTGGCCACCAGGGTGGCATCTTCATAGTCAAAATCCAATATTTCGAAGCCAGACTTGTGATAAACCGCCACTTTCCCCTCCTTTACTATTTTCAATACCCCACTTCCCAGGTCATCTACCAGATCATACGCTCCGGAAAAAATTTTGTGCCCCTTACGGGAAATAACCATGTTGAGGCCGGCCAATTCGACCAGTAAAAAATCATCGTCTATTTTACCACAATAATACGCCTCATTGATGTGGTCGTAGCTGAAGTCGATCAGCTTTTCGCCGTTAAGCTTTGAAAACCCATATTTCTCCATTTCGAATATCGGAAACAAACAGCCCTCATCTGCCCTGACCATGCGCATGAGCGAATCGCTGCCCGACAATATATCGAAGCGATTGGCAAATTCGGTTGCCGAACCAAAAGCTTTGAAGCTGTGGTACATCATGCCCAGAGCCAAGCTCCGCACCTTGCTGCGGGGGTATTGCTCAATAAAGGTCATGTAGCTGTCCAGGTCATTGTCGGCAGTGGATATTTCGAGGATTTTGCGCTCGGCATCTGTCCGGTAGGGCGTATCGGGGTTATTTTTCAAAAACCGGACATAGCTCGCCAATTTTCGATCTTTTGTCATGCTTTGGTAGAGCAGCTCATCAAACCGGGCATGCGCGGCGGGTATTTGGGTGGCTTGTGGATAGGTATGGATAAAATTCTGAAATGCTTCATATGTATTGGCCAGTACAGCATCATTGAAGGCGATTTCATTTCTGAAGGATACCACGCTGTCGGTCTGCATGGCTCCGTTAAATCTTTTCAGAAAATCATTGTAATCTGCAAGGGTGTGTTTCGCTTTGGCACGCCTGTAGGCATGTAGCTCCACTTCTTGCTTTTGCCGGTGGAGGGTGGAATCATTTATATCTAGTTTTGCCAGGCTTTCAATTGCTTTTTCGTCATGCAATGCAAAATCGGCCATGGCACCATTGATAAAAAAATAAGCACTGTCTATATCGTAGCGGGAATATTGAGGGGTGAGGTAGAGCAGCGAATAGACATACCTGGCTCCGGTGTTCACACTATCCTTTTCTATGGATTGTGAAGCAGCTCCTCCAGCTTGTCGTACTCCCCCTTTTCGAGCAGCTTAAACGCACGTTTGCTTTCGGCATAAAGACCGGTCGCTGCACCTGAATGCAAAATAATCGCAACAGCGAATAACAAGACTTTTAATAACCAATTGGAGGAATTTGCCTTTTTCACCACAGAAAATTTTTATAGCCGACAGTCGTGGACAAAATTAACAAAAAACCATTGGCCAGATATAGCCTGTCGTATGAGACTATCGCAAAAACTTACTTTGATGTTTTGGTTTCTTCAAAATATCCGTCTGCCGATTTCCTTCTTCCAGTTCGCCTGGCCGTCAAGATTCTATCAAGACCGTCTTACCGCCACCATCTATCGATTCTCTTATTTTTCTACTACCACAATATCTTTGAGCCCTTCTTCTCCTGGCACCCTCATGGGTTTATCATTCATAATGCACCATGCGACTTCGTCCATTTGCCTGGCCTGTTGATTAACTTCAGGAAATTCAAACCCGCCCTTGCTTTTACTTCCTTTAATGCCATTGTACGACGAAAATGGCTCTAATTCATACCAGCCGTTTTCACAATATACCTTTAGATAATTGAAATTGGCATGAAAACCCGTCTCACAGTTGGCCACACTTCCATTGGGAAATTGCAATTGAAAGCTGGTCACCTCATCGGCCTCGATCTTGTCCGGCCTTATTTTAAAAGTTTGTGCAGAGACAGATACCGGCTCCAATCCGGTGGCGTAGCGTGCAGCCTGCAATGGGTACACGCCCATGTCCATCATGGCCCCGCCAAACAGCGCTTTCTTCGATTTCCAACTATCAAAGGAGTTCATGTTGAAACCGGCTCCGGTACTTATCTGCCTGATATCGCCAAAATCCTGATCAATGGCCAGTCGCATGATTTCCTGAGTATAGGGCTCGAAATGCATTCGATAGCCAATGCTGAGCTGCACCTTGTTGGCATCACATGCATCTATCATCTCTCGGCAATCGGCGGCAGTGGGAGCCATAGGTTTTTCGCAGATTACATGCTTTCCTGCCTTGGCCGCCCTAATGGTAAATTCTTTGTGCAGGCCATTGGGCAGCACCACATATACGATGTCGATGTCTTTGTTGGCGGCGATCTCATCGAAGTTTTCATAATTATAAATGTTCTCATCTTTCAGTTTGTACTTTTCTTTCCATGTTTTTGCTTTCTCGGGTGTGCCGGTCACAATGCCCGCCAAATAGGTGTTTTTGCACATTTGGATAGACGGAGCCAGTATGTCGGTGCTGTAGTAGCCCAAGCCCATCAGGGCCATGCCGAGTTTTTTGCTGCCATTTTCGGCGCCATTGGCGCAGCTTAGCATAGTTGGTGCAGCCATAGCCGTGATGATACCGGCAGTACTTTTTTGATAAACTGCCGCCTGGAATTTAAGTGGATTGAGGAAAGTAGATTTTTCATTCGATTATTTTGGGTTTTAGTGGCTATTTAAATGTGCGCTTACTTTTAATAAAAAAAGAAAATATAAAGATGCGATACCTGACAGCAGGACGCATATTGCGGGCAACCCGACGCGGGCATAAGTTTAGCTGCTTTCAGCTAATTTACCCCACACCGTTCAAGTACAATTAGCTTCGTTGTACTCACATTTAAAAATAACACTTTGCTACAAATATATCAGCCCTGATTGTTCCCATTGATGGCGAGGTGAATCAACTGGGGAAACGCGCTGAAAAGAAACAGGAGGAAAAGCAAAAAGCCGGGTTTGTGCCCGGCCTTTTTTGTGAGTGGTTGATATAGGAAATACATGGTTATTTGAGCCACCAGGTAAGTTCATTTGTCTTGTCGTTGCCGGTGCCAAACTGTGCCGCAATGGCTTCGCTCACATGGGCTTCATTTTCCTGATACTCGGCAGTGGGGTACATCCAACGCCTAGGAGGCGCCACATTGGGCAATGACAAAAATGAAGGATAACCAGTGCGCAGATGGTCGAAATACATGCTCCAACCGCCCTGCAAAAATGACTGCAAGTATTTTTGCATGATAACCCGCTCGATTTTTTCTTCCTTGCTCAAATCGTCCGACAGTTTCACCAGCTCTCCGTCGAGGTAGTTTTGAGCATCAATTGCATCCACAAATGATATGGCGTCATCTGCATGCATGTTGTAAAATTCAAAAGACGCTTCTACACCTTTTTGGTAATATTCCTCTGCTTTGGCCGGGTTGATCCACCCGCGCAAGCTGGCTTCTGCCAGTATCAGTTGCAGCTCGCTGTATCCCAAAAGCATGTGTGGTTCATTGGTCGGGTCGGTGGTGTACCTGAGGTTTACTTTTGAGGCATTGCCCTGTGCGGCTTTGGTGTTCACTTCGGCATAGGGAGCGATGGGATTGCCGCCCTCATATGCCGCGAAATCATTAATGGCCAGTCCGGCTTCTTTGGCATTTTTGGTACGGTCGCAATAAATAAAAAGCCTTGGATCCTGACGGTCTTGCAGCCTTTTGATAAACGTGCTGTCCATATACATGCCAGAGCCATACCCGCTCGAGTTGTACTCGGAATAGCGGCTATTGGTTTGGTCGAGGTACTCCAATTGCCCATTGTCTGCGTTGGACTCGATCAAAGGAGCGTTGGCTACGATATTGGCAAAGCTGGCTTTGATATCGAATCCGGGCACACTTTCTTTTTTGGAGAGGGTCATCAACACCTTCAGCCTGAATGAATTGATCAATTTTCTCCACTTGAGCGTACTGCCATCATAAATAATATCTCCGAGGATGATGCTATTATCATTTTTGAGCATAGCGTCTGCTTCTTCCAGCTCGGTGAGTATACCTGCAAATACGGCCTGCTGGCTGTCATACGCCGGCGTGTAGATTTCATTCGATTCACCCTGGAGGGCATTTTGGTATGGAATGTCGCCAAAAGTGAGGGTCATTTTGTAGAAATAATAAGCCCGGAAGAATTTACCCAGGGCTTCATAGCTGGAATTTTCTATCCTTTGGGCCTCTTCTATCATTTTGGTAACGGTACGCAGCTTTCCGTAGTCGCCAAAATCTGTGCGGTTCCACTTGTACCATTGATTTTCACTTTCCCCATCGGTTTGCACGAGCATGCGTGCAGCATATAGAGGCTCTGTTCCTTCCACATTAAATGCATCCCATTCGGCAGTGATCAGCAGCAATTGCGGATGTGTTTCTGACACATTGTTTGGGTTTTCGTTGATCTCTTGCAGGTCTTGGCAAGATGCCATCGCCAACATAAGCAGCGTGAAGGTGATAATTATATTCTTCATTGTATTTAAAATCTATATGGTTGAAAAATTAAAATTTGAGTCCGATGCGCATGCCCACATAGCGAGTCGAGGGATCCTGTAAGTTGTCGTCATTGCCGTAGTCGGGGTCGATGATGTCTGCCTTTTTGAGGATGAACAGATTGTAGCCATAAACCGACACCTCCATACCTTTGATAAAGCTGTTGGCCAGCAGATCGCTCATATCGTAAGTCAGGGTCACATTGCGCAGCTTAATGAAGCTTCTGTCGAATACGTTGGCGAATTTTTTACTTTCCGATTCGGTCACCCGGGCGCGGTAAGGATATTGCTGCGACCAGGTCTGCCAGCTCACTGCGGTGGTATTGGGCTGGTACTCGCGGGTATCGGAGATCACGGTGCCGTCAGTATCTCGGGTCAACTCGCCGCCAATCTGGTTGACGCCTTCAGGTACATATACCGGCTCACCGGCAGCATACTCGGCATCACGGTACTCGGTAGAGTATGGGTGCTTGCCACCCCACCACATTTTTTCTACTGTCAGTGATCGCACCACGCCCCCTTGCACCCCGTCTATGCCTACCATCAATTTGAATTTTTTGTATTCAAAAGTATTTATAAATCCAAATATCCAGTTCGGGTCGAGGTGACCATGCATTTGCGGATAGCTGTCGCGGGTGGGCAGACCATTTGATTCTGAGAGGATCAATTCGCCATCGGCAGTTTTCATCCAGCCGGTGCTATAGAAGTTGTCTATACGCTCGCCGACAGCGTAGTTGCCATATTTTTCTGCTCCTCCATACACACTTTCCAGCCTGGTGACACGTGTGCTCAGGTTGAGTGTGAAGTCGTAGCTGAAATTACTGCTTCGGAAAGGGTTGGCATTGATCACCGTTTCAAAGCCCTTTGTTCTGAATTCGTTGCCATTGACTTTGCGGTTTTCGAAGCCAGAAGCTTGTGAAACCGGCAGATCGATGATTTGGTTTGCATCGAGCACATTGTAATAGGTAAGATCGAAGCTGAGCCTGTTTTCCAAAACACCTACTGCAAGCCCTAGCTCAAAGGAAGTGGATTTTTCCGGTTCAATATTGGGGTTCACAATATTTTCTGAATAGTCCAATTTGGTCTGTCCGCCATAAAGTCCGGCATAGTCATACACCGGCGAAATCTGATAGGGGTTTAATCCGCTCGACACTTCTGCCCAGGCTCCGGACACTTTGAGGTAATCGAACATATTGGGCAAGGTGATGAACCTCGACAACAACACACTTGCTGACGCTGATGGATAAAAGTATGAACTGTTTGATTCGGGAAGTGTGGAAGACCAGTCGTTTCGGGCTGCCGCGGTCAGGAATATACCGTCGAAAAAATCAACGCTCATGGTGGCATATATGCTCCTGATCGCTTCTTTCTCCAGTTTATTGGATGCCTTCACATTGCCCCTGGTATTGTTGAGGCTATAGACAAATGGCACAATGATGCCATCTGTGGCGCGGTAACCTTCCCGGTTTCTCATGGTATATGACGAGGCTCCGGCATTGATCTGAAGGTTGATCTTCTCTCCGAACGACTTGCTGTAGGTGGCCAAAATATCGCTGTCTATCCTCAATTCGTTCTCATCCCACATTTTATAATCTCCATCGCGTGGGTCGCCATAGTTCAGGTAGGTTTTCGGACTTTCCATATCCTGAAAAATGATTTCATTCACTGCCGATACCCGGCCTTGCAGGCTTAGCCCTTCGGTAATGTCCCACTTCAGCGTGGCCAGTCCGTTGAGTACATCTTCATCAAATTCCTGGTTGAGCTCATGGGCGGCAAAATAGACGTTGTTGTACCAGGCATAGTTGAAGTTGGCCTGCCTGTACCCTTCCTGACCGGGAATGTAGTGATGTGCATCCAGGTCTCTGCCGTTTACATCATCGCCCATCCATATCAAGATGGTGTACATGTGGTTTTTGGGGCCGTAACCATAGCGTGGATAATTGGGCGAATACACCTTGTTGTACGCCAGTTTGGTATTGAGTGTGAGCGACTTGCTTAGGTTGATGGACGAATTGAAGTTGAGGCCTCCGGTGGTCAACGAACTGTTGGGTACCTGGCCTTTTTGGTAATTGTACCTTCCGGAAAGTCGGTAATTGACTTTTTCGCTTTTGAAGGCTATTTCAAAATCGGTGGTGGTATTGACTCCTGTGCCCAAAAAGTCCTTTAAATTATTGTGATATTTCCAGGGAGTGGGCACCCTCGAATACCTCGATTTGTCGTCGTATTGCGTGCCCGCTACATCGCCCCACCAGGGTATTTGCTCGTTGGTCACATTGTCTAAAATGGGGCTGTTCCATTGAGGAACCATTACACCTGGCTCAAATTTTGGCCCCCAGATCATATCGCCATCAGAAATACCGCCATCTTTGCCATCCCAAAATTCATATTGCCCATTAGAACCATTGCCATATTGCGTTTGCGTCTCGGGAAATACCGTAAAGCCCGCCGAAACCATAGTAGATTGGTTGACGCTGATGGACAAACCTTCCTTTTTGGCTCGCTTGGTGGTAATGAGTATGGCGCCATTTCTGCCGCGCGCGCCGTACAGCGCCGAAGCAGTGGTGCCTTTGAGCACATTGATATTTTCCACGTCATTGGCCGAAACGTCAAATAGCTCCGACTCTATCGGAATGCCATCCAATACGATCAGGGGCGACTTGCCACGCAATTCAAACGTAGGAGACTGGAAAATTCCGGTAGGATTATTAACCCTCAGGCCTGCTACCTGCCCGGTGAGCAGGTTGCCCATATTGGCAGTGTTGGTCTGAGTGAGGATATCTCCCTCCACCTCCTGCGTTGCGTAGCCTAACGACTTGAGTTCGCGACCTATACCCAGGGCGGTGACTACCACTTCCGACAAACTTTCGGCATTGGCTTGCATGGTGATGTCGATTACAGACTGGTTTCCAACCACCACTTCCTGGCCTTTGTAGCCAACATACGAAAAAGCAAGCACTGTCTCCGACGATGGAACTTGAAGGGCATATTTGCCATCGATTCCAGTGACGGTACCCTGGCTGGTGCCCATGATCACCACATTGACTCCAGGCAAACCGCTGGCATCTTCTTCTGACCTTACCTGTCCGGTGACCGTGCGCTCCTGCGCAAAGAGGGCTGTGGAAAAAAGCCCCAAAAATACCAGCATCATCCACCATCGGAGTGACTGACCCTCGGGTGAACTTCCTGAAATAGAATACGTAGAGTTTTTCATTTTATTGATAGTTATTATAGTTTAATGAATGAAGTTTTGTAATCACTAATGCTTGAGTATTTGGCAATAAAAGACCTGCTTGTCTCAAATTCGATGATTTGAAGCAAGTAGATAAATACGCGATTAATTCAGATGGATATTATGGAATGAAGCGAACTAGTGATGTCATATCTGTGGCTTGGTTTAACAATAACAATATGACACAAATGTACCCCGACAATGTAAACTGATATGACGGCCTGCTTTACGAAATCTTTAATTAGCAATGGGGGATTTGAAGCATGTATTAATTCTATCCGGCAATATTAAGTTCTTGTTGCTTGAAGGCAGCTTGTATCGACTCGAAGTCCGCAAGCCAAGCATATGGAGCCGATATTTGGAAAAATCTCTTGAAATTGAATCCGTATTGAGGCATGAAAAATGCTATGAGCATTTTACCCACGCTTCAACGCTATGATGGTGATTTCGGGTAAAATGCCAATCCGACCCGGATAGCCCAAAAATCCAAATCCGCGGTTTACATACAGATATTGTTTGTCTTCGCGGTGCAGGTCAGACCACTGCTTGTAAATGTATTGGGATGGGCTCCATTTGAAATCGCCAATTTCCACACCGAACTGAAATCCATGGGTATGACCCGAAAAGGTGACATCTATATCGCCAAACTGGGGCCTGATTTGGGCATCCCAATGGCTCGGATCATGCGACAACAATAGCTTGACGGGCTTGTTTTCGGTACCTGCATAGGCCTTGGCTAAATCGCCATATTTCGAAAAACGCCCTGCCCCCCAATTTTCCACTCCTAGTATGGCAATCTCTTCACCCTCTACCTTCAGAATCCTGTTTTCGTTCATGAGCAGATCCCAACCCATTTCCTTTTGAGCCCTGATGAGGTCGGCGAGGTTTTTCCGCTTAGCTTGCAGGTCGGGCCAGCTCCTGTAGTCGCCATAGTCATGGTTGCCCAAGGTAGAGAAAACACCAAGAGGCGCTTTTACTTTGGCATATAAATCTTTGTATTCTTTTACTTCTTCGGCCACATCATTCACCAGATCGCCGGTAAAAAAAGCGATATCGGGTTTTTGTTCCATAAATAATGATATGCCCTTTTTAACCCCAGAACGGCTAAAAAAACTTCCGGAATGGATATCGGACAATTGACCGATTTGGATACCGTCGAAGGCGGCGGGCAGGTTGGGCAGGTAAATTGTTCTGCGGTGCACGCGGTAGTTGTGCGCACCAGATAATATACCAAAACCAAAGGTGGCCATAGGTGCTGCTATGGCGATCAGAGATGCTTTGGAAATAAATTCGGATCGGGAAATACCAGGCTTTGCCGGCGGTGCCTCTACGCCTGAAGAAAAAATCTTCTGGAAGACCCATTGACCAGCGTGGTATATATCATCGATCATGAGGGTAAGCACCCCGAACAATTTGCTAAAATACACCAGCACCACCGCCGTGACGATGAGTCGGTTGATATCGCGAGAAAAAACACCGGTAAAGCTAACCGTTAAAATTCCCAATATACTGATGGCCGAAATAGCCCAGAACAGCGCGATAAGACCTTTCCTCCAGCCGGCGTTCAGAGGGAACAGCAGGGTTTTTACCGCCTGGGAAACATACCAATCCATCAACAACAGTACTGCTGCTACGGCCGCAATCATGAACATTTTACCCATCGTGTTTTTAATTTTTATTTAATATAAAAGTTAGATGTCGCATGTGGCTGGCAGGTTTTATCTTCTGAATATAGTATTGGCATTCCGCCGTGCTTTTCATTTCCGACAGATTACCGCTTTTTGAGGTTCGCCGCTCCTTTGATTCGTGCAGAACACCAACCATTATTTTTACCAGTACGACATTCTTTTAAAAGAATTGTTCGGTGACTGTCGGGCAAACGATCAGTCCTATACGGCATCACCACCTGGCTACTACCTGCCAGCTCATCAACCTGCCTGGTACGTATATGCTACCGACTGTCAGTTTTTCTTTAATACAAAAAAATGACAACATAAAGAGCCGGACAAAGCAATACATTGCGAGGAGAGGATTCCTCATCACTTTTGTGGTGTGCAACTCGACCGACCCCGAACAACAAGAAAGATTCCGGTAATACCGGAATCTTCATTGCTTTATGATCCATGACACTAAGGCCAGCTTTATTCTTTTTTCAATTTTACCCCTTTCAACCTCAGGCTAATTTTATCGGTGATCAAATACATGACCGGCACGATGACCAGGGTGAGGAAGGTGGCGAAGATCAAACCGAAAATCACCGTCCAGGCCATGGGGCCCCAGAAGGAAGCGTTGTCGCCGCCCATATAAATTTCCGCGTCAAAATCGCTGAGAAACTTGATATAATTGATGTTTAGCCCGATGGCCATGGGCACCAGACCCAACACCGTGGTGATGGCCGTGAGCAATACCGGCCTGAGCCTTGTCTTGCCGGCTATACGCATGCTCTCGATCAAATCGGGCATGGTAAGGTATTCGTTTTCTTTGAGTCCAAGCTCTGAGCGGCGTCTTGCCCGCACCAGGTTGGTGTAGTCTATCAGTACAATGGCGTTGTTGACCACCACGCCCGCCAGGGAGATGATGCCAATGCCCGTCATGATAATGATAAAATCCATCTGAAAAATGACCAGCCCCAAAAATACCCCTATGGTACTAAGCAACACCGAAGCCATAATTATGAATGGGGAGGCAATGGAGTTGAATTGTGCTACGATGATCAGGAATATGGAAAATACGGCGATCATCAGGGCATTGAACAAAAACGAGCTGGATTCTGCCTGCTCTTCCTGCTCGCCGGTGAATTTAAGCGTATATCCTTCGGGCAAGTCATAGTTGGAGAGCAGCATTTTAAGCTCGGTGACTATCTCGTTGGCGTTGTACCCTTCTATCACATTGCTATAGATGGAGATGACCCTGTCCAGGTCTTTGCGCTTCACCGAACCATAGGTCGATGAATACTCCACGTTGGCCACGGACGAAATGGGTATTTGCTTCAGGTTTCCTTTGTTGTCTCTAAAGGTGACCCGCTTGTTGAGCAGGGCATCTATATCGTATCGGTATTGATCCATCAACCTTAGTTGTATGGGATATTCGTCTTCCCCTTCCTTAAATTTAGACACTTCGAGGCCAAACAAGGCGGTACGCAACTCTGTGGCG
Source organism: Cyclobacteriaceae bacterium (assembly GCA_012033595.1). Taxonomy (GTDB): domain Bacteria; phylum Bacteroidota; class Bacteroidia; order Cytophagales; family Cyclobacteriaceae; genus JAAUQL01. Next base: position 27,719 of record JAAUQL010000038.1, read on the forward strand.
ATGGAATAGGTCGACAAACCAAACCTCCTGGCTTTATCGCGGTCTATATGCACTAGAAGCTCGGGTTTGCCGGTTTCCAGGTCCGATTTGAGTTCCTGTATTCCGGCTATATTTTCATCTTCGATGGTGCTGATCACATCTTCGGCTATGGTAATGAGGCGCTCATAATCTTCTCCACTCACTTCAATATTGATCGGTTTGCCCACTGGTGGCCCCATGGCGTCTTTGTCGATGGTGATCTGCACGCCCGGATAGTTAACGAGCTCTTGCCTGATCTCTTCCATGATTTGGCGTGTATCTACTCCTTGCCGGTATTGATATTCCACAAAGGAAACGGTGACCATGGATTTGTTGGGTGTTTCCTGTCCGCCCGACATCTGATTGGGATCGCTGGCACCTTCACCCACCTGGGCAATGAAAGACTCTATCACATGGTCATAGGGTTTCAGCAACTCCGCTATCCTGCTTTCTATCTGCTGTGTAAAAGCGTTGGTTTCTTCAATATCCACCCCTATTGGCTTCTCAATAAAAATATTAATATAGTTCGGCTCGCTCTCAGGGAAAAGAGCTACCTGAGGCTGGCTTGCACCAAACCACATGATAGACACAATAAGCAAAGTGAATGTGCCCCCAAAAAAAACATAGGGCATTCGACCTCCCAGTGCAAAGACAATCGTCTTGGAGTAAATATCTTCGAGATAAGGAAGAAATGAATTTTGAAACCATCGCACCCCGGGGTTGAGCACAAATACCTGTGCCGGTGCACCCAAAGCCACGAGCATAAAAATATTAGCGAGGGTATTGTGACCATTGATGTACAAAGGGATGCTCAATATGGCAAAAACCCCGGCAACTATAAACAGCTTGGTACGGCTTACCTTTTCCTCTTCTACCTTCATGAGCACCGCGGTGAGTACAGGATTGATGACCAGCGCTACAAAGAGCGAGGATGAAAGAACTATAATGAGGGTGATGGGCAGGTATTTCATGAATTCGCCCATGATGCCCGACCAAAATGCCAGCGGAATAAACGCGGCCAGGGTAGTGGCTGTAGAAGTGATAATGGGTACGGCCACTTCGCCGACGCCTTCTTTTGCCGCCCTCAGCGGGCCGTATCCTTCCTGCATCAGTCGGTAGATATTCTCTACTACCACTATTCCGTTGTCCACCAACATACCCAGAGCCAAAATCAACCCAAACAGCACCATCATATTGGCAGAATAGCCTATCGCATTGAGCAGCATAAAGGCCATAAACATAGACAGGGGTATGGCTATTCCTACAAAAAGGGCATTGCGCAAGCCCATAAAAAACATCAGAACAATCACTACCAGGAGTACCCCGGTAATGATGCTGTTTTCCAGGTTGTCGACCATGCTTTTGGTCACTTTGGACTGGTCGTTGGTAATGCTGATGTCGAGCCCTTCGGGAAAGCGTGTCATCTGAGCCTCGGCGATCAGTTCTTTTATTTTTTCAGCAGTGATCAGCAGGTTTTCACCGCTGCGCTTCACCACGTTGACCGTCACTACCGGGTTGCCGTTGGATCGGGAGTAGCTTGTGCGGTCTTTGTATGAATCGGTGACCCTTGCCACATCCTTCACATACACGATGCGGTAGTCCTCATCCTTCACGATTACATCTTCTATTTCATCTACAGTTTTGAATTCACCATGACACGCAAGCTTCGGTTGTACTCATTGGCTAGTACGTTACCGCCCGACAGGGTCACATTTTCTGCCGAAATCGCATCGCTTATATCCTGGAAACTCACATCCACGGCTTCCATTTTGTAGATATCTGCATCGACCCTGATCTCTCGATCAAGCGCGCCTTTGATCTCGCATTTGGAAATTTCGCTCATTTTTTCGATCTCATCCTCCAGGTATTCTGCGTAGGTTTTGAGCTCGTTGATGCTAAAATCGCCCGATATATTCACATACATAATAGGCAACTCCGTAATGTCAATATCCATCACATTCGGATCATTGTCCAGATCGGTGGGCAGCTCGCTTTTCGACCTGTCAACCGCGTCTTTTACATCCTGCAAGGCCTTGGCCAGATCCTCTTCCGGATTGAACTCCACCACAATGATAGAATAGTCCTGTACCGAAGTGGAAGTGATATCCTTGATCCCCGAAAGAGATTTTAACTCTTTCTCAATAGGCCTGGTAATGAGGTTTTCTATATCGATGGGTGAGTTGCCGGGATACGGTGTCTGAATATAAATGGTCGGGATTACAACTTCGGGAAAGCTCTCTTTGGGTATGGAAATGTAGGAATACAATCCCATGACCACAATGATGAAAGCGAGTATGAATACCGTGGTTCTATTGTTGACCGAACCGGAACTAAGCCAAAATTCGCGGGTAATATCTTCTTTTTTGTGCTGATTTTCCATGAATATGCTTATTGATATACACTATAATACATTCGCAACTTCCTTCACTTTGGCGCCGTCGGCCACATCCCTGAAGCCCTCGTCAACCAATACTTCGTCACCACTGAGTCCTTCTTCTACCAGGGTCTGGTTCTGATAGGTAATACCCCTTTTTATTTGCACCTTTTTGGCCACCATTGCACTGCTATCGGTCTTTTGCGCCACAAACACAAAGTCGCCCTTATTGTCTTTTTGTATGAGCTTGCTGGGCACGACCAGGGCATTTTCCTTCTCAAAATCCTTTACTTTCACCACAGCCAGCAAGTTGGGCTTGACGGTAAAATCTATTGCAGGAAGCAAGGCTTCTATAGAAAATGTCCTGTTTTGCTCATCGATGATCTGCCCCACTGAGCTAATGGTGGATTGTACCGACTTGTCGAGCGATGGGAAATAAATATCGATCTGGTCACCCCTTTTGAACTGCCCGATATAAGATTCGCTCACATCGGCTTTCACATACATATCTTTGTGGTTCACTATCCGCACCAGCGGCGAGCCGATTTGAGCCATCTCCCCTTCTTTGACACTCACCTCCTCTATGGTACCGTCAAACGGCGCCCTGATCTGCGACTTGGCGATTTGGGTTTTTACATTGGCGATTTGGTCTTCGAGCGACTCTTTTCTGTTTTTTGATTCGAGGTACTGTACTTCCGTACCTATCCGCTGATTCCACAGGTTGGCCTGCTTTTCGAACATGGTAATGGCCAATTCATATTCCGTCTCCAGCCTGTCGAGATTTTTCTGGTACAATTCGGTGTCCTGGGTCATGAGCAGTTGGCCTCTTTTTACATCATTGCCTTCTTTGACCAGTACCCTTTGCACCGTGCCCATATTTTCGGAGCTGATCAACACATTTTTCCTTGATTTCACTGCCCCACTCACTTCCACAAAATGACTGAAAGTGGTCTTTTCTACCGGTACAGTCGAAATAAGGGTGGCTTTGCGGTGGTCTTTGGCAAATTCCGGATCGATAGAAGCTATTTCCTTCTCCAGCAGGGTGATCTCATGACGGATTTCCTGAAGTTGAATCTTTTTTTCCTTCAGTTCCTCTCGTTTTTCCTGAAGTTTATCTTGCGGTCCGCATGAACTGATGCCAATCGCTATGCTTGCTAAAATGAGTAAAATGTTGGTTTTCATTATAATTAGATTTTCGTGATTTTATTCTGTTTTCAATATGCCCAGGGCTTTTTGGTAGTTGACATGGGCGATTAATGCATCGTATAGCGCATTGAAGTAGTTTGTTTGTGCCTGTTTGTATGCATTGTCGGCATCTATCACTTCCAGATTGGTGCCTACCCCTTCCTGATACTTGATTTTACTCTGGTTATACACCGATTCTGCAAGTTTTTGGTTTTCTTCCTGGCTTTTCAACTGCTCCAGGTTGTTTTCCAGACTTTTTCGCATTTGCACCACTTCCACCCGAATATTGTTTTCGAGCACCTGACGCTGATAGTCTAGCTGCTCTATTTTCAATTTGCTTTGTTGGATTTTCTTGGTTTTAAGCAAGCCTTCAAATATTGGCAAACGCAATGAAAGCCCTGCCAGTCGATAATCGGGCCATACACGGCGATTGCTAAACTCGCTGAGCGAACTAAAATCGATCACACCGGCATTCATACCCCAGGCGGCGGTGAGGTCGAGCGTAGGCAGATATTGCACCTTGTTGTTTCTCAGGTCTAGTTCTGCCAGCATCTGGTTGGTTTGTAAAATAGAATACTCTATCCTGCGCTGAAAGTTATAGCCCATATTGATGTCTTCTTCCACGTGGATGTCGAGATCATCAAGCTTGTCTGTAATCTCCAAACTGGAGTCAAAGGGCATTCCCATTTGGAATTTTAGCAATTCCCGGCTGATTTCCACGGCGCGTTCTGCATTGGCTTTTTGTGTTTTGATATTATTGAACTCCACCATGGTACGGTTGAGGTCGAGCAATTCCACAAATCCGGCTTGCTGCCTGATGGTGGTTTCGCGCACCAGTGAATCGAGCCTTGAAAAGTTGGAATTGATCATTTCGAGCGACATCTGGTTTACCAATACCGTATAGTATGCTTTGGTCACCGCTTCGGTCACATCTATTTTAGATTTAATGTGCTCCTTATGCGAAAGCTCCTGATACGTTCTTGACGCCTTGAGGCCGACAAAATACGAACCATTGAAAATCATCTGGCTCAGGTTGATACCCAGGTCTGCATCGTATGGCGTACCAAAAGCGACTTCGATAAACTCTCCCGCCGGTGCACTCGGATCAACAAACTCAGCAGGTAAAAAGGCCTTGCGTACCACAAAGTTCTTGTTAACTGAGGCATTAGCATTTACCTGCGGTAGGCCCGTAGCCATGTACTCGCCTGTTTGGGCTCTTGATACTTCCTTCTCAAGATTGGCAATGATAATGTTTTGATTGTGCTCCTGGGCATACCTGAGGCACTCTTCCAATGACATTTGGTACACCTGGGGATTCTGGACTTCCTGGGCAAAAAGCGTCACGGAGACAAATAGCAGGTTGATCAGCAAAATTGGTTTATAACGTTTCATCTATATTGTTTTTTGTTTGTAGGTTTCTAAAAGTTTAAATCCTTTGTCGGAAAGTATGCCATGGGTAAAATGATCAAAAATTTGTGCATGAATCTCGCTCATTGTAAACCGTTCTTCCGGAAAAAATCCTTGTTGAATGAAATCTCTATCTCCCCTATCCGCAAATAAGCCAGAATTTCAGGGTTGATGTCTTTGCGGAAAAAACCCTCCGCAATGCCTCTTTGCAAGTTGTTGAGCACTGAATTGAAGATGACGTCATGTTTGTGCTCAATATACTTTTCCCAAGCCCTTCTATAGTATTTCTTCAAATCAAACATCACCCCCATATTGGTGTTCTTAAATCTGTCGCGAAGGCATACCGTAAGCTTGTATAGCTGGTCAACAGCATTTTCGGCACTTGCTTCCACTTCGCGCATCATCTTCATTTCGTTTTCAAAATACAGCTCCGTAGAGCACATGATTATTTCTTCCTTGTCTTTGAAATGCAAATAGATGGTCTTTTTGGACATGCCTAAATGCCGCGCTATATCGTCCATGGTCACGCTCCTTATCCCATAACTGGTAAAAAGCTCAATCGACTCAACTATAATTTTCTCCCTGATACTGTCTTTATCCATAAGCGGCCGCAAAACTAAGGAAACTTTAATATTTTCCACAGTTTCCGGTTTGTATTTTCTAACTTGATTTCCCGGAAAAGGTTATGCAATGTTTGCTAACTTTGGAATAATTGATAGCAGCGGCATATGAAGCAGATAAATGGTAATATGGGATATTGAAAGATAATGGTGTGATCGAGGTTAATTACTTAAAATTCATCCTTCCTAACGTAGTGTTCAACTGCAGGGTTTTAGGAACCGGCAAAAATATAATTGTGGCCTTTCATGGCTTTGGGCAAGACGGTGAAGTGTTTTTGCCCTTTGCCACCCAACATCCCGGATATACGATCTATTCGTTCGATTTGCCCTTTCACGGAGCTACCAAGGTAGCTGATAGTGAACAATGTCTCGAACCAAAGGTGATCGTAAATCTGATATCGCTGCTGATGGCCTCAGAGCACATCAGCCGCTTCTCGCTATTAAGCTTTAGTATTGGCAGCAAGTTGGTTTTCCCCATCATTAAGAGATTTGCCGACAGCATACACCAGGTTTGGTTGATGGCGCCCGATGGCATCGTGGTCAATTTTTGGTACCGGCTGGCTACTGCTACTTATCCGGGCAGGGCGCTATTCACCCGGCTGATGCAGCACCCGGCGACCTATGGACACTTGCTGAGGGTAGTTGGGAATTTGGGGCTTATCCATAAAAATAAGATCGAATATGCGCTCAATGCCATCAAAAATCCGGCGATGGGTAAGCAACTAAGCGATACATGGATTTACCTGAGGCAGCTCAATCTGGAATCATTAGAAATCGCAGATCAAATCAATGCGCATGGCATTGTATGCTACTTTGTATTGGCCAGCAGGGATTTGGTCATTGATAATAGTGCGATAAAACCCTGGAGCCGGAAGTTAAAAAATACCAGAATTATAAAGCTGCCATCTTCGCACGCTGCCCTGCTCAGGAACTTTGTGACCTGGAGCGCAAAAATTTTTCAGGCTAATGACCCTCCTGATCCTTCGGTTTGAGTAGTTCTTCGGTGGCTCTTTTCTTGGCCTCTATCCTGGACAAATACAATTGCAGGTCCTCTTCCTTTTCATTTGTCCAATCCATCAGGTCAGAGGCTTCTTCGTGCATCATTTCTATCCTTTCTTTGGCATGTCTCAAATTGATACCTTCGATCCACTCCAGGTGAACCTCGCCATTGACCCTATAAGAAATGTAAAATTTATGAAGCTGCCTGTCTAGCATTTAGATTTTTAAATAGTATAAAAAATAGTACCTTATCCTAAAACTCAAAAGTAAAGATATACTCTAGATCAATTTATTTGCCATCGATATTCATATTTATTTTTCCACATTTCATCATCAAAAATTAATATTTTATACTTTTCCAATATGTGGTTTGGAGTGCACAAAATGCTTTTTTTGTCTGGCTTATCTCTCATTCCCCTCGTCACAGAGGCGCAAATGATCGAAAAAATAAACTATACCTACAGTACCGTGAAGGCTACGGACGCACATGAAAATAGTACTAAATCAGGACTAAGGAATTATTACTACCTGGGCTGAATATTAAGTGCTACTGCATACTACACCCTGGGGGCGCAAAGCGTAAAAGTAGATTACTACAAACGATTGAAAGTCCATGGTTGTTTCTTTCTTTTCCTTGATGATATGAAAGTAAGCAAATGAAAATCAGGACAATACGGTTTACTTACTTGCGCGGAAGCCACTTTCGTGCCTGTCGAAACCCTAGGCGGGCACGTTTACCGGGGTGGACAAAACAGGTGTCGGGGTAGCGATATATATGAAAGGAAAGCGAGAAATCTGTGGATACTAAAACTCTTCAAGGTTTTGGAGTCCTTGAAGAGTTTTCATTAATCATTTTTTTTATTCAACCGCCCTTGTTTGTGGCTGGCCATTTTTAATGATGGTCATCTCATCGATCAGGTGGGTAGCACCTGCAAATTTATCAATCACAAACAAAGTATAGCGTACGTCTATGCTAATGCACCGTTGCAATTCGGGCTCAAAGGCTATATCACCGCTCATAGCTTCCCAGTTTCCGTCGAAGGCAGTGCCAATTAGCTGTCCGTAGCCGTTGATCACCGGGCTACCTGAGTTGCCCCCCGTAATATCATTGTCGGTGAGAAAAGCCACATATAGTTTTCCATCTGTCCCATACTGGCCGTAGTCTTTGGCCTGGTGCAATTGTTTGAGTTTGGGATGAACGACAAATTCAGGATTTGTAGCGTCTTCCTTTTCTATCACTCCATCCAGCGTGGTGAGGTAGTGATAATGCACGGCATCTTTAGGGTCGTAGCTTTGCACCTGGCCATAGGTGAGGCGCATGGTTGCATTCGCATCAGGATAGTACATTTTCTTACTGTTCATTTCCCTGAGAGCGGCAATGAACTTTCGCCGGCCTTTTTCCAGTTGTTTCAATGCTGCGCCTCGTTTTGCAGAAGCCTCTCTATAGCTGTCGTACACCGAAGAAGCTATGATGTAACCAGGATCACTTTCCAATACTTCGGCTTTTGGCTCGGCATAAAAAAGCATCAATTTATCTTCATCCACCAATATGGAATGGTTGAATACATACTCCGCCAAAGCCTGGTAATCGTTTTCCTGAGCAGCCTGGAACCCACTCAGGAGGTCTGTGGCCGTGTAGGTTGGATTCACTTCCAAAAATGCTTTTGGTGTAAACTCCGCATCAATATCTTCTACCAGAAACCTGACCATGGCGGCAAACACTTCTCTGTCTATGGCCGGAATATAGTCTTTAAAAAACTTCGCCGACTTCTCCCTTTCTTCTGCCAGTTGCTCTTGAAGTGCTGTTTCATCTTCATCGTTTAGGCGATTAATCAATGCACTGAATTTAAATCCCGCTTTTACAAATTCGATTCCAAAACCTGCCTCATACAAATAATAAAATGGAAGATTGTATTTTTCAATATCCTGGTAAGCATCGGCGATTTCGGCAATGGGGTCGCCATACTTTTTTACCCTGCTATTTTTTGCTTTTATCCATGTATTCAGCTCTTCTTCAAGTGCGAGTTTTTTGGCATATACATCCAGGTTTTCCAATCCTTCGGTCTGACCGATAAAGTATTTCCAATAGTTGCTTATCCCCGCATATTTGCTGGCATAGGCCAACCTCACCGCTGGGTCGGCATCCATTTTTTCCTTCATCAATTCCAACTTTTTAGCTCGGATATTTACCCTGGCCGGGTTGGTTTTGGTCATGGCCAATTCTACCCCATAGCTGGTCAGGTAGCGGTTGGTGGATCCGGGGTATCCCATTACCATGGCAAAGTCGTTTTCCTGCACACCGTCCAGCGATATTGGCAATGGTATTTGGCTTTAAGCGGAACATTTTCCGGCGCGTATTTGGCTGGCGTGCCATCGGGCGCGCTGTAAACTCTGAAAAGCGAAAAATCACCGGTATGGCGAGGCCACATCCAGTTGTCTGTGTCGCCGCCAAATTTGCCAATCGACTCGGGGGGCGTACCCACCAATCGTACATCATGAAACGTTTCGTATACAAAGAGGTAGTATTCATTGCCTTCGAAAAAAGGCTTGATCACCACATCATAGCTGGTAGTGCCCTTGGCTTCAGCCTGGATCTCTGCCATGGCTTTACCCACCATCTCATTTCTCTCGTCTTCGCTCATGTGATCTTTCACCCCCCTGAGCACCTGATCGGTGACATCTTCCATTCGCACCAAAAACTGCACAAAAAGCCCCTCATTTGGCAATTCATCTTGTTTGGTTTGCGCCCAGAATCCCATGGTGAGGATGTCGTTTTCGACCGTACTATGGCTTTGGATATAATCATAACCACAATGGTGATTGGTGAGCAATAAGCCTTCCCTCGAAATGATCTCGCCCGTACAAAAGCCCCCGCCCAGGTTGACGACAGCATCTTTGAGTGCAGAATGATTGACGCTATAGATTTCTTCCGGAGTGAGGTGGAGACCCATTTTTGCAGATCAACCTGATTTAAACGGTTAATATGCAATGGCAACCACATACCTTCATCGGCCTGTGCCCCGAAACCGGACGCAAAGCACAGCCATAAAATTAATATCCTCTTCATATTTCTCCCTTCTTGTTAAAAAAATGATATAAAAATTAGTTAGATGAGGCAAAAATACTAAAATGCTGCAAACAAATTAAAATATAAGGCACGTTCGCCTTCTATATTCATCGAATATTCCCATCTCATCACAAAGTCATAAAACGAAATGATATCAATGCCGAGTCCTCCACCATATATATATTTGTCGGTGAAAAGGCTGTTTTCTTTGTAGCCTGGATAATTGGATACATAGCCCTGATCAAAATTGAGGGACAAATAGGCCGCGAAAGGTATCTTATCGAACTGCCTGACCCGCAACACACTGCTGATATCTGTTTCGAATGCGAATAGTTGTCTTTTAAAACTATTTTTATTGAGCGCGTAGTGTTGACCTTCTATAATATAGCGTTCGTAACCACGCAAAAAATCCCTGCCATACCCAACACCACTGTAATTATAATAGGGTACCCTGGTAAAGGTGGAAGCATTGCCGGTGACGGAAGTAGCAAAATAAAACTTTTTGCCCAGATCGAAGTATCGCGAATAGCGCACATTGGCTTCGAGCATATCCACATCATGGTACAGACCGAGACCTATTTTGTTGATGGAGACTTTGAGCAGTGCACCAGAGAGCGGATAAGATACAAAATCCCGGAAATCCCAAATGAATGAATACGACAAGGCAATATAATTTTGATTTTTTTGTGCATTGTAAAAATAGTTCGGGTTTTCCTGAAGAACAGAATCTGAAACCGTGGTGGAAGAATAGTGCACGCCAAAACTGTGCGTAGAGTAAAAATTAGGCCTGTAGCCCAAAATAATCCCGCTTTGCCACTGATCTCTAAGCTGATATTCGGCGTCGTAAAATTGCTGGCGATGGCCAATGGTCTTATATGCTATATTTTTGTTCGTGGCATAATCGCCATAAAAGCTCAAGCCAATTTTTTGATCTTTGTCGATATAGGGAAACTGATAAGCAAGCCTGAAGAGCTTGGTATATCCGAATTGTGCCGTTAAATTGAGGATCTCTCGCCGGCCACGAAAATTGAAATGCCGCAGTTTGAGTCCCCAGTCTACCCTGGACAAATCGGCATCCTGGTTTACCCACCATTCGGTAAAATTCCTATCGGCCAGGTTGAAGATGGGGATTGGAAAAAATACCATCGTTCCGAAACGCGGATGATCACATCTACTCTGTCTTCGGACAAATCGACCGTGCTGATGTCCACCTCCAAAAAAAGACTGGTATTAATTAGTTTGCGCTTATCGGCCTGGAGCATTTCTGCCAAAGCTGCCCTGGTGAGCACTTGCCCGTCATGCACACTGAGCTCCCGGCTTATGATGTGTTCTTTGGTTTTTTTGTAGCCAATGATGAACACCTTGTCAATCTGGATGGTATCGCTGACGTCGGCATACAGGGAGTCTGCGACTGAAACCGCCTCTTGACCACATGCCATTTGCTTCGGCGCAAAAAGCATTAAAAAAACCAGGAATGTGCAGCAAATATGCGTCAACTTCAGCAAGGAGTTATCAATGAATTAATACCAGGATTTGGCAATCTACAAAACAACGCTTGAATTGCTGCAGAATTTTATTCCTTGCTTGGTTTGGGCTGCACTTTTTTCAGATTCAAAAGCAACCAAATGCCGGCCAGTGTCAACGGAATGCTCAGTATTTGTCCCATATTCAATGACATGCTATCTTCAAATGCCACCTGGTTTTCTTTGAGATACTCATAGACAAAGCGAAGACCAAACAAGATAACCAGAAACACCCCAAACAATAAACCTTCGGTGAGTTTTTCCTTTTTCCTAAACCACAGGTAAAGCAACAGCACAAAGAGCAACAAGGAAGATATCGATTCGTATAGCTGGGCAGGGTGGCGCGCTATACCTTTGGAGTGGATCACCGCTGTTTGGAGTCCACTGGTATTTTGATGGATTTCGTACTGTAAGGGACTTGAATTTGGCTCATAAATATGCAACGTGACATATTCATAGCTACTCAGCACCGATTTCACGCTTGTCTGCACTATTTGCCTTGCCAGTGCTTCGCTGTTTACCGAGGCATCAAAGGTCAATGCGATTTGCACGGGCACATACCCATTTTCATCTGTTTCACCTTCTTTGTTTTTGCTCAGCGACACTTCATCTATTTGGGGCATATATTCCAAACGGTCTATCACATCGCGTGCGAACACCACGCCGTATTCCGACCGGGTAGGCGTACCAATAATCTCAGCATTGAGGAAATTGCCAAATCGGATAAATGCTCCGGTAATGGCCACACAAATGACAATACGATCAACCACCCACAAGTAGCTCTGTCCGCTTCGCTTTTGCTTTTTCCAGACAAACTTGCCCTTGAATGGGTTGATATCTACAAAATAGTTGATGTATAAATAAATTGCTAAGAGAATACCCACTGCGGCTCCATGGCTCGCCAGACCACCTTCCCAGGTTTTGAGTATGCTGACTGGGTCTTGCAGGTAGCGCATGGGTTCATAAAAGATGACATGACCCAAGCGGGCGCCAATTATGGTGGCGATGATCATCCACAAAGTGAGCGAATCGACATCCTTCTCCGGCTTGCCTTCTGATCGGAAAATATAATACATCAATTGCTGACTGACAATAAAACCTGCTGCAAAGAGCAGTCCGTACCATCTCACTTCTATCCAATCTATACCAGGAAAAATCTCGGGGTTTGGCGACCAGATGATGTAGTTAAAAAGATTCATTTGATGCAGAATTAAAAATTTCCGTGAATATAGGCATTATGGCTGGTAAATGTTTTTTATAAATCTTCTAATTCTGCCAACTCATGGTAGTACCCTGAAGACAAAATCGGGAAGCGGCACCAGGTACGGGGATCGACATTGAAATCGTCGAGATGAAAAGCAGGCGCTGTGCGTTCGCGTTTCCATTGATTGCGACACCAAAGGGTAAAGAATTTGACAATGTGTGCCTTGAGCAAAACAGGCTCCTCCAATCTGCGCGCATTAAGTAGTTCAAATATCTCCTTTGGTGCCAGGCGGTCTCGGACAGCGAGTTTTTCAATTTCCACGATCACATGGTAGGGCATCAAATCATCCTCATCGGTCTGACATTTTTCCAGTGGACGAAGCTCAGCAGTCGGATTCAGGCTATTGACGTAGTGCAGGCTTTCATAACCCAATGCCTGCTCTGCCCAGGCCAGCCAGCGGAGAATAAAAAATTTATCCACAGCAGCTATTGGAGCCAGGCTTCCGCTGGTGTCGCCATCCATGGTGGCATAGCCCACGTCGCCTTCGCTTCGATTGGAAGTGACCAGCAAGAGGGCGCCTTTGATGTTGGCCAGCATCCAAATAATGGGAGACCTGGCCCGCGCCTGTATATTTTGCAGTGCAATGTCGTCAGTATCCCAGCTAAGTGGCCTTTGCAGCACTTGCTCCATTTTCGATGAATAACTGTTCACTTCTTCATCGATCAGCCAGTGGTCAAATTTGGCTCCGATATCGTTCGACAGGTTCCTGGCACTTTCCAATGTTTCCTCCGACGAATTTACGGTGCCCTGATACGCGCAATGCAGTATTTCCCCAACAATAAAGCGATGTAGTTCCTTATTTTGCATGGCCTGGCACTTTTGGTATAAGCCGGATAACCGGAGCTTTTGCAAAAATTCTTCCAGCCCCAGTTCGGCAAGGCCGCGGCGCACCGCTTCGGCTACCAATATGGCGCAGGCAGAAGAATCTGCCCCTCCCGACAATGAAAGAACGAAGCCTTTGCTGTGGCTTTTTCGCATATAATCAAAAAGCGCGAGTGAGGCTGCTCGGGTAAATATGTCGTTTTTGTCTTCCAGGGGCATCACACTCAATTTTGTGTCGGGCTCGTGGTTTTCGATGTCAATGTCAACGGCTACCAGGTTTACCTGCTCAAAGGACAACTTCTCATTGTAACCCAGCAGCCTGCCATGTCCGGCAATCACAATTTCACCATCAAATATCATCCTGCCTGCTTCATTGCCCAGCAGGTTGGCATAGACGTAGTAGCAGGAAAAAGTTTTTGAACTGCCCACCACCAGTTTTTCCCTGGTTAGCGACTTGCCAAAAGCGAAGTGACTGGCACTGGGATTGAGCACCAGCTCTACATTTTTTCCGGCAAACCGACAGGCGGGACGCTCCGGTCGCCATGCATCCTCACAAATTTCGAATCCGGTATGCACCCCAAAAAGATCATACGTGAGATCGCCAAAAGGCACCTTTTTTCCAGCGATCTCCAACTCTCTTATCTCTCCCGCCTTCCATGCGGCAAACCACCTGGGCTCGTAGTGCACCCCGTCATTGGCCAGAAATTGCTTTGCTGTAATTCCCACCAATTCCTTATCGACGAATACTGCCACGCAATTGTAGGTATGACCCGAGTGTCTGATCGGCAGACCGACAGTCACTGCCATTTCGCCGGTTAATGCTGCCACCTGGCCCACCAAAGCGCAGGCTTTTGCTGGCAGCCACTCGCTGAGGAACAGGTCTTCACAGCCATACCCGGTGAGGCACAGCTCCGGCAGACAAAGTATGTTTACCCCCTGCTGACGTGCCTCTACGATGGCTTCTTTTATATTTTTAAGATTGTTGTCCCAGTGAATCGGGATTTGATTGAGCGCAGCACCTGCTACTTTTATTTTTGGCATACCTGTTTCGGTAGAGATGAAAGGTCAAATATACTATTCGATCAATAGTTTCTCACATGATTTTTGAGCCGCGTCTTGTTCTGCTTTCTTTTTACTGAACCCGTTTCCCTCAGCTATCAGCTCACCTTCCACAATCAGCTCAGCCCTAAACTCTCTACTGTGGCTGGCGCCTTTTATCTCGGTGATTTCAAATTTAACATCTTTATTTTGACGATGAGCCCATTCTATGATCTGGCTTTTGTAGTTGGGATTTACGTGAATGAGGGTATCCAGATCGTATTGCTGCCGGAGCATCTTTCGCACGATAAAACGCTTGGTTAAGATGTACCCTCTGTCGAGATAGATGGCGCCGATCAGCGCTTCCAGGGTATCGCCATAGATCGATTTATAGGCCTGCCGGTTGGGCCGGTTATTGGTATATTCCACGATATTGGAAATGCCCATTTTACGGGCTACATTGTTGAGCGCATCGCGGTTAACAATGCGGCTTCTTATTTCGGTAAGAAAGCCTTCATCTTTAAGCGGGAATTTTTTGAAGAGATATTCAGCCACAATGGAACCCAGCACAGCATCACCCAGATATTCCAACCTTTCATTCGATTCTCTAAAACCAATATTATTTTGCTTGGCAATAGATCTATGTTGGGTTGCCAGTTTGTACAACTCCACATTAAAAGGCCAGATACCAGTAATGTTCTTTACTGCCCTGATTAGATTCTTATTGTCTTTTGAATGAAAAAACAACGCATTGTAGATTCTCCTTATCAAAGGAAATCGGTTTAAATGAACTTCTTAAAAATCACAGAGAAGTTGTGTCCCCCAAATCCAAAAGTATTGCTCAATGCCGCATTCACTTCCCGTTTTTGCGCCTTATTAAAGGTAAAATTAAGTCTGTTGTCTATCTCTTCATCATCGGTAAAATGATTGATGGTAGGTGGAACAGTCTGATGTTCGATCGCCAGGATACAAGCCAAAGATTCCACTGCGCCGGCTGCACCCAAAAGATGTCCGGTCATGGATTTGGTAGAGCTTATATTTAGTTTATAGGCGTGCTCGCCAAACACATCGATTACGGCCTTTGTTTCTTGCACGTCGCCCAATGGGGTAGAGGTTCCGTGCACATTGATGTAATCGATATCTTCGGGTTTCATATTTGCGTCTTCAAGCGCATTGCGCATAACCAATGCGGCGCCATATCCATCCGGATGTGGTGCGGTGATGTGGTAAGCGTCTGCGGACAAACCTCCGCCGACCAATTCGGCATAGATGTATGCTCCGCGTTTTTGGGCATGTTCCAACTCTTCAAGGACCAAAGCCCCTGCACCTTCGCCCAATACAAATCCATCTCGGTCTTTGTCGAACGGTCTGGATGCTGTGGCGGGTGAGTCGTTTCGTTCCGAAAGTGCTTTTAGGGCGTTGAATCCACCTATACCGGATTCTACGACAGAAGCTTCGGAACCTCCCGAAATGATGATGTCGGCTTTGCCAAGCCGGATATAATTAAATGATTCTACCAATGCGTTGGTTGCCGAAGCACAGGCAGATACTGTTGCGAAATTGGGACCTCTAAAGCCGTATTTGATACTGATGTAGCCGGCACTGATGTCAGCAATCATTTTTGGTATGAAAAACGGATTGAAGCGTGGTGTGCCATCACCTTTGGTAAAAGTGGTAACCTCGTCTTGAAAAGCTTTGATACCGCCAATGCCAGAGCCCCAGATTACCCCGGCGCGGTCGCCGTTGATTTTATCCAGGTTAATGCCAGAATTTTCTACTGCTTCTTGCGCAGCTACTAATGCAAAAATGGTGAACAGGTCAACTTTTCTGGCCTCTTTGCGATCTAAATGGTCGAGAGGGTCGAAATTTTTAAGTTCACACGCAAATTGTGTTTTAAATTTTGAGGCATCAAAGCGTGTGATTGGGGCAGCGCCACTAACACCGTTTACCAAACCCTTCCAATAATCTTGTACGTTATTGCCAAGCGGTGTTAGCGCTCCTAACCCGGTAACTACTACTCTTTTTAAATTCATAAAAGAATTTTTGTTGAAAAAAGATATTTAGCCTTTTACATTTTCTTCTAAGTACGCGATTGCCTGACCTACTGTGCCTATGTTCTCAGCCTGGTCATCAGGAATAGAAATGTTGAATTCCTTTTCAAACTCCATTATCAACTCAACTGTGTCCAAAGAATCAGCTCCTAAATCATTTGTGAAACTTGCCTCTGGAGTAACTTCTGACTCTTCTACCCCAAGTTTATCAATAATGATTCCTTTTACTTTTTGTGCAATTTCTGACATTTTATTCTGTAGATTTTGTTAAAACTCAGTGCAAAGAAATACATTTCCAAAATCAAAATCAAACTATTTTTTTAAACTTAGATTTTTGTGGCTTTGCGCTGATATTAAGCACTTTTTGCCCCCTGGCAAATTCTTGCGTTGCTTATCTGGCAAGAGCCATATCGTTCGATCTGACCACTAAAGGCACCCGGATTGCAACACCAAAAGGGGGCAGCCGGAGATTGTTTTTGCTATTTGCACCCCAATTGTTTTTTTGTGATTTGCGCTTTGGATAATTTGCCAATGAATACACCTGACGTGTATCGCATTTGGTTCGAGGTCAATCAAAATTGTACCACTAAAAATGAAGAAGAAAAAGCTGGAAGCAGAAATACACTATGATTTTTCATTGTTCGGTATTATATCTCCTATGAAGGAGTATAAAATCGCCTGGTGGATCAACAAACTGCTGGAGGTAGGTTTGGTAAAGGCAAAGGACGTGGAAATTGATTTTTTGAAAATCCAAAACCTGCTTATTTCCAACTTCGTCTTCGAAACCGAACACAGTACAATGAGACTGATAAAAAACAAATCTGTAGATTCTATGGCTCCGGGTTCTGCCTACCTGATGCCCGAACTGCATCGTTTCGATTATCTGATTATGATCAATGGGTTTGAAGCTACCATCACCACTTCTATATTAAAGGAAAAATTATCGCAAATCCCCCAGGTTCAATTTGTTCAAAAATTTGATATCGAAGACCTGCGATCAAGAGAAAATTTAATCTTCTAAAGCGCCCGACAGACTTTCCGGCTTTACCAGCACCACTTTTTCCCGCTCTATCACCACCGCTCCGGCAGGGCCTCCTCTGGCTTTGCGCACGTACTTTTTGGGCGTGTACAGCACATTGCACAAGGAGACTGACCTGTTTTTGGAATAAAAAGCTGCCAGTGCCGCGGCCTTTTCTATGACTGGCTGGGGAAAATTTTGTTGGCCATGCCGCCGTATGATCACATGCGATCCGGGCACATCTTTGGCATGCAAAAACAGGTCGTCTTTGCGCGCAAGTCCAAAGGTGAGGAGTTCGTTTTTTTTGGCGTTTTTCCCAATCAGTATTTCATGCTCCATAAATTTAGTCATATGATAAGGCAAGTCACCCTGGCTATCACGTGGTTTTACTACTTTTTGAAGCTGCTTGAAATGAGCCACTTTGTCCAGCGCCAGCTTTTGTTCCTTTAGTGAGGCTATGGCTTCTTTTTTTAGTTCAATATTTCTCCAAAGCGCTTCGGTTTCCAATCGCTGCTTCTTGGCCTTTTTGTAGTATTTCTCGGCATTTGCCTGTGGGGAAAGTAGAGGCCTCAGTTTTATGTTTACGGGTTTGCCTGTGTAAAAATCCGTCAAATCGATTTGGCTTGTGTGAGGTTTGATCAAGTGCAGGTTGGCCATGATCAGATCACCCATATTCCTGTAACTTTCTGCCGATGCAATTTTATCTAATTGCAGGGTGCTTTTATAAATATAAGATTCGTATTTTCTGATTTGCACATCCAGCGCGTTGCAGGCAGCGGCTTTTTCCTTCTCCACCCTGTAGGTGGAATTGTATATTTTATATAGTGCATTAAGTGATTCGATGGGCGTGGGCACCGAAAGGTCTTCATCGACTGTGCGGTACAGGCGCAACTGCGGATGGGATGCCGCAGGTTGATGTATAAAAAATTCAGGCTTTTTGAGATATTCAAGCAACTTCATCAGCATATCATATTGCCGCCCCGGACTCATCAAGGCATATTCCTTGGCTTGAAAATAATCATCAAAGGTATTGCCAAAGGTTGGTATTAATTTTTTGTAATCGCCTTCTACACGATTAAACGCCTCAAAACTCAGGTCAACATCGCGGTGCAAAGCGTCTAAGCGGAGTTCAGCATCTTGGGTCAACTTATTTCTGAATACCTGCACCACCTCATCTTTTTTGATCAACACCACATTAGACCTGTTTCCGTGCATCTTAAATAGCAAGACATATCCGGCACTTGTCTGCAGATAAAAGCTCCTGTCTTGCTGCACCTGCACTATGTCCACCACCTTTTGTCCTACTATTTGCCGGAACAAATCAACGCTGTTTTTGCCAGCACGATTGAACTGGGCAGGGAACGTCAGACAGCAAAATGGTGGCGTTAGCTGGGCTTTGATGTACTTTTCGTCCTTGCCCCTGAGCAAAGCCACCACAAGCTCATCTTTGGCCTGGCTAAAAATGCCCGCAATGGCAAAACCAGCAAGCTCTTCTTTGAGCTGGCGGGTGAGCTGGCGGAGAAAATAATAGTTGTTGTGCATGCTCAAGCGTAAATGATGAGCCCGTCCCAGGCCAGGTGTACGTTTGGCGGCAACTCGCCCGATACCTCATCGTGCAAGCCCATATTATGACTGATATGAGTCAGATATGCTGTTTCGGGGGCAATGATATCGATAATTTTCAGGGCTTGCTCCAGGGTGAAATGCGAGATATGTGCTCTTTTTTGCAATGCATTCAAGACGAGCACTTTTGTACCGGCTATTTTTCCCATTTCCCTGTCGGGAATGGTGTTGGCATCGGTGATATAAGTGAAGTCGCCCAGTCGATAGCCAAACACCGGCAGCTTATGGTGCAACACTTCTATGGGCTGAATTGGCAGTCCAAGCACTTCAAAAGGCTCGTTGGCTATTTGGTGCGGTTCGAGCCGGGGTGTGCCCGGGTATTTGTTTTGAAAGGCATAGTGAAACTCCCGGTAAAGCTGCTCCATCACGAGTGCATTGCCATACAGCGGCATTGGTTTTTGTTGTAAATAGTTGAAACTGCGTACATCATCGAGTCCGGCGATGTGGTCTCGATGCTGATGCGTAAATAGTATGGCATCGAGCTGCTTGAGGCCACACCGGAGCATCTGATATCTGAAGTCAGGCCCGGAGTCGATCACCAGCTTCAGCTTGTCTGATTCGACGAGCACCGAAGTCCGCAATCGCTTATCTTTTGGGTTTGGTGAGGCGCACACATCACAGGGGCAGGCGATTACCGGCACACCTTGCGACGTTCCGGTTCCTAAAAATGTGATTTTGAGATTCAATGATCTAAGCTGAGTTCCTGGTACAACTTCAAATTTTTTGGATTGAGCTTGTCGGCGTCGAGCTCAATGCTTTTTAAAATTTCTAACAGGCAATTGATTTTACCCTCCAGGGTGTAAAACTTGTTGACCACCACCACTTTGTTGTCGTGGATGATGCAATAACCGGAGTTGAAATTTCCCTTTTCGTATCTTAAAATATAATCCGATTCCGAAAAAATATCCTCAAGTTTATTGAGGAAATGGTTGGAATATTTAATGTCCATTTAGCTGGTAAGTTTCTTTACCGTATCTACGAGGTTGTCGAAGTTGAGTGGTTTTTGCAGATAGTCATTGATCCCCACATTTTTGAAATCGTCGAGACTGTAGTTTTTGGCATTGCCGGTAATGGCCACTATAGGTATTCGAGATTTTTTTTCATCCGACAGAGCCCTTATTTGTCTGGCACACTCCATACCATCCATCTGGGGCATGTTTATATCCATCAGGATAATATCAAAGTATTCACTTTCCAGCATTTTAAGCACCTGATTTCCATTTTTTGCCGAGAAAATTTCATAGTTCTGTATTTGCAATATTTTCCTTGTAAGGTTTTGTATTACAGAACTATCTTCCGCGATCAGTACTTTTTTAGCTCCCATGATTATTTATTTAGAAATGTTGGATAATATGCTTTGAACTCTTCAAAATAGAATTTCAACTCTTCCAGTTCTGCAGCCAGGCCTTCATAGATTTTTTGCTCTTCTTTCAACCTCCCCTCAATCTGAATAGTCAGGTTAGAAACTTTTTCTATCCCCAATGTACCGGCATTGCCCTTTAGTGTATGCAAATTAATCAAAATATTTTCGTAGTTGCCATCCTCCAACGAAAGAATACAGCTATCGATCTGTTCCTGTCCTTCATTTTCAAAATCATTGAACACGTTCATCACCATCTCTTCTCCTCCGTATTTTTTGAGTTGGGCGACCACTTCCTGATTGATGACGCTGACCTGAACAGGCGCCACATCTATCTCTACTTCCTTTTCCCCTTTTTCGATGTTCATCAGGCTGCGTATTTTATTCAACAGCTCGCTTGCCTTGATCGGTTTGGATATATAATCGTCCAAACCTGATTTGATAAATCGCTCTTTGTCCTCTTTCATGGAATAGGCCGTCATGGCGACAATGGGCGCCAGTTCTTTCAATCCAAGTTCTTTTATTTTTTTGGTGGCGGTCACGCCGTCCATGTCCGGCATTTGTATATCCATAAAGATGATGTCATACGAGCCCTTTTTTGCTTTATTGATGGCATCCTGCCCGTTTACGGCCACGTCCACATCGCAGCCCGATTTTTTCAAAATTTCACCGGCCACTTGTCTGTTTACCATATTGTCATCGACGAGCAGCACTTTTGGAACAATTTCGTTGAAAAAATTATTGATCGTTACATCCTTCTTCATCAATTCGTCGTCGTCAATGATTTGTTCATCGGTTTCTTCTGCTTCGAAGGTAAACCAGAAAGAACTGCCCAAACCCAGAGCGGAATACACCCCGATATCGCCACCCATTAGCTTGCAAAGCTCCTTGGAGATAGACAATCCGAGGCCTGTGCCTCCAAAAGATTTGGTGGAAGAATCTTCGATCTGGCTGAAACTGCTAAACAGTTTTTTTACATTTTCTTGCGATATGCCTATACCACTGTCGCTCACCACCACTTTGATGGTGGCTTTGCCGGCATTTTTCACTATGGTCTTCAGACTGATATTGATGGATCCGCCGCCATCGGTAAATTTGATGGCATTTGATGTGAGGTTGGCCAAGACTTGTAGCAACCGGGTTTCATCCATCATTACCTTTTCGGGCAGGTTTTTGTCCATATGATAGTATAGGTTGATGTCTTTGACCTGTGCCTGTTGCGAAAACAATGCGTAGAGCTTTTCCATGGTATTTTTGAGCTTTACGGGTATTTTCCTCAGCTCAAGCTTACCTGCATCTATTTTAGACAGGTCGAGTATGTCGTTGAGGATGTTGAGCAGGGTCTCAGATGATTTCTTGATGGTCTGTACATACCGGTGTTGTTCTTCGTCGAGCACCGTGCTATTCATCAGGTCT
>JAAUQL010000148.1 GCA_012033595.1 Cyclobacteriaceae bacterium
GGCCTCTGCGCAACTGATCCAGTGCTTTGGCCTGCATTGTTTTAAATTCTTCTGATTCCATTCTCTCTGTTTTCTAATACAAGTTTAAACTATTTTTGCAATAGACAGAGTTCAGTTTACAGTCTCGTAAAACCTACGCCTTTTGTGATGTCTATCGTTTTACCAACACCACAAGTGCTACAATCAGGAAATTGGATTCCTATGTCATTGAGTTAGCTGAATCAATCCCTTTAAATGAAAACAATAATTACCTGATTGCAAAAAGCAACAAACTTAAAGACGAGCATAGCGCCCCATAGGTTAAAATGAATATTCGTCAGTAGATAGGATATATGATCATATGGAATGAGTGGTTACTTTGCAAAATTGACCTCCTTTACATGTTTTATTATGGTAGATATTGCCATGTTACTGCATCAGTTAGTTCTTTTTGTTGAGTACCGGTCTTTACACTAAGATTGTTTTCGCCATGTTGAAGTGTTAGAACGTAAAGGAAAACACCATTTTGGCTTTCTTTCATCTTGCCTATCTTCTTACCATTATGATATAACACAACGTCTGGCTGGTTACTGTAAACTTTCACCTGTGTTTGTGCCTGATTTCTGTGTTTGAAACGCCTGTCTGCGATGTAGACCATCGGCACGTCGCTCCACTGCGACTGGTAGTAGTAGTATGCATCTTTTTTTGTCTTTCTATCAAAAGTGACCAACCCCTTGTCGTTGATGCCGATTCGGTCTCCTTCCCTACGATGAGCTGCCCCATTGTCAAACATAAGCCAGATGAACTTGCCCCAGATGAAAGGTCTTTGTTGTAACTGCGGCCAGTGCTGTTCATGGAAATACGCCTGCCAACCTTCGGGATGCCATCTCCCATCCGGAACCGGGGCTTTTAGGCTATCTTCATGGTGTTGGATACTGCCCCCCGCTCCGTACTCCCCCAGGGCCAGTGGCATAGAGGGTTCCCGTTGGTGCATCTTGTCGGCCCATTTGCCAATCTCGCTGGGGTCACCGCCATACCAGCCGAAGTACTTGTTCCAGCCGATGGCATCGGTCACGGCATTGTTCCGGTTTTCCAGGAAGGTGGCTGCCACCGTAATCCGATGGGGGTCAATGGAATGGGCTAGGCTATCCAGGGTTTGGATATAGGCAAAAGGATCATCCCAATCGGTTTTTACTTCGTTGTACAGGCCCCAAAAAATAATGCTGGGATGGTTGTAGCGCTGATGGATCATCTCGCGCAATTGCTGTTTGCCCTTCTGGTGAAAGGCTTGCGAGGCTATATAGCTCTGGGCCAGGTATCCGCCAGGCCCCAGCCATGGAATTTCTGTCCAGACAATGACGCCTGCTGAGTCGCAGAGGTGATAAAAATAATCAGCATGAGGGTAATGGGCCAACCGAACAGCATTCACACCCATCTCCAGCATGATCTGCATGTCTTCTCTCATGTCAGCTTTGCTGATTGCCGAACCCTTTCCATCCCTGTCCTGATGGCGGTTCACTGCCTTCAGGTCGGTGTATTTTCCATTCAGAAAGAAGCCCTTTTCTGCATCCAGGTGGAAGTAGCGCAAGCCTAAAGGCTGCACCTTTTTTTCTATTACTTTATCGCTTGTATCTTGCAAAGAAACATGTACCTGATATAGATAAGGATCCTGACGCCCCTGCCACAGGTGTGGATTTTGGATGGTGAGCTTGTGAGTAAACGCAATAGCAGTATCTGGCAAAACGCTTTGCTGCTGTGTTGCCAGTGCTATAGTTTTTCCTGCGGCATCCTTCACTTCTACTTTCACATGATGGGTAGCCTCAGAGGATATGCTGCTTACAAGAGTAGTAACCGTGATCTGTGCCTGATGCGTACTGACCGTATCCTGTTTGATGTAGATGCCCGAAGAGGCAAAGTCTAATGGACTGATGCATACATTAGGCTTGATCAGCAGGTGCACCGGACGGTATAGTCCTCCGTAATGATTGAAGTCGCCGGTAAGTGGCATCAGGCTGGCATCGTAGGCATTGTTGACTTTCACCGACAGTATGTTGATCGTATCGGTTTTGACCAGATTAGTGATCTCAAAACAGAAAGCAGTGTAGCCACCTTCGTGCCTTCCGGCAAACTGTCGGTTTACAAACACATCGGTGACCGCGTTACTTGCTTCAAAGAGTAGAAACAGCCGCTGACCTTCATTATTATTGGACAAATGTAATTCTTTTTCATACCAGGCAAAGCCTCGGTAGTAGTCAATTTCACCGGCCAAAGCATCTTCTACATTCCAGGTATGAGGTAGATTTATATGTTGCCAGGGCGGGTTTTTCTGCATGTTGTATTGGAAACCTTTTACAAATCGCCAGTCCTGGTTGATGAGGCTATCAAGGCTCTGGGCGGGCAGGATATAAAAATTCATCAAAAG
Organism: Cyclobacteriaceae bacterium; assembly: GCA_012033595.1. GTDB lineage: Bacteria > Bacteroidota > Bacteroidia > Cytophagales > Cyclobacteriaceae > JAAUQL01. Next base: position 2,402 of record JAAUQL010000148.1, read on the forward strand.
CAGTGAGAACAGAACTGTAGATTTAGGTATTTTCATGAACATTATAATTACACTTGAAACAAAGTGAGCAAAAAAAATACAGGTTGAAAATTAAATATTTGCTTATATCTTGACAATATCCTCGATGTTTATGCTATAAATCTGGCGTTTGCCACCTATATGAGTAGAATCAAAGAACACGCGCGTTCCTTGCGGGTTGCATCGCGGATGCAAGTCGCAACGCCATTCTCCGGTAAATTGGGCAGGTACATGAAAACGACCCAGGCTTACTTTCCGCTTGGTGGGCACATGATATAGGTACAACTCTTGCAGCCGTTCTATGCCCTGAGGATATGTGTCGTTCAGAATCCATTCATCGTTTGTGTTGGGCACATAGGTATTGTGTCCGTTTTGCGTCATGTCTTCTTCTCCTACGATCTCGTAGTTTTTGCTTTTGATCCTGGAATACATAGAATGCTTTTTTCCTCTGATCCTCCGGCTCTGCCCAGGCACATAGTGCATCATTGCCCTTCCAGATGAAGTGCGAGAACTGGCCCGAATCGTTGAGTGCAGAGGTCACTGCCATCAGTGCCTACGGTAATGGCCCTTGTCATGTAGAGATCATCGCCTTGCAGGTCCTTACCTGTTCCTTTCCGGTAGTCCTCCGGGGTAGGATACGGCCGCGAGCGGTTCAGAAACACAAGCCGGTTGCCCTTGGGGTTGACCAGCAGGTGGTTTACCCAATGGTAGTTGTCGGCCACTGACCCTAAAGGCCGATCCAGTTTTGCAAGGTCAGCATAGGAAAGGATGAGTTCGTGCCTGCCCGAATGCAGGTCTATGCGGTATATACCTGTATCTTTGGGGGCTTTTTCGGGCACGCTTTTGTTATTGGTCCATCCAGACCGGGTAGCATAGCCATAGCCAGGACGGAAGAACTGCAGTCGTGCAAAGTCAATGCCAAAGCCGGTTTGTCCATCCGGGCTAAGGTTATAGATCGGCTTGGGCAAGATACGCTTTTGTCCTGTCTTGATGTTAAAGATGATGCTCACAAAGCTGTCTTCCATTCTGGCGTTCCAGACTATTTCTTCACTGCTTCCGGGTCCATCCAGACCGGGCAACCACTGCAACATACAGCCTTGTTGCCAGCCCCAGGCGCTGCTTTTTCCGATGGGTGTCCACTGATTGTTGTTTTCCAGGTCAATCAGCCCCACCTGCAAATTATCCCGTGGTGTGGGTGAACGGAAGAACACGTCTACCTGATTGCCCAGGGCGTAGCGTCCGGTGGCATCTACCTGCTGCTTGTCGTAGTAGCCAAACCAGTGCTGCTGTAGGCCAGTAGTGAGTTGTTTCACTTCAAGCTTGTCTCTCAGGTCTATGACTTCAGAGACCGGATATGTTTTGTTTTCTAAAACATTTTGTAGTAGGGGCAGCCCTACTCCGGCTAAGGCTGTTTTTTGTATGAATTTTCTTCGGTGCATAGATATTTTCATTTAAAAACCTCATTTACTAATGTACACTAGCTGGCTTCCTAGCCATGATTTTTTTCCAGGTCCAATCCAAATTATCCGCTTTGTTTTTGCCTATCACAAAGCTCAATACATAGCCCAACATATAAGTAGCCAAAAATGATAAAATCAGGGGCCACAGTTTGCCTACCATAAATACATCTAATCCAAGTGGCTTGGCAAAGACGGTCACCATCCCAACAAAGGCCCCTACCAGTCCGGCTATCAGCACCGAAACGGCATTAGCACGGCGGGTGAACATGCCCAAAATAAAGATACCGAATAACGGGCCCGCAAACATATTGATCAGCTTGGCCGTGATGGTAAATATATCGCCTAACCGACCGATATAACAGGCCACAATCGTAATACCAATACCAATACCTAATACAACACTACTAATCCGGGAAATTTTGAGCTTCTGCCTGTCTATGGTTTCTGACTGCCCGCCTTCATCCAGGTTATAGACCTTGAGGTACAGCCGTGCGTAGAAGTCGTTCATCACCGCACTGACGCAGGAATTGGTGCCAGAGTCCATACTCGACATAGAAGCGGCATAGATGGCCGCAACTAACAGCCCGGTAAGCCCGGCAGGGATCATGTTGGCAATAAAAAATGGAAATACCTGGTCACTTGCCAGCGTTTCGGGAAAGGTGTGGTACTTAGCAACCACGAACAAGCCTACGCCTATCAGGGTAATGGCCACTATGTAGAAGGTATACGAAAAGCAATTGAGCAAAAACCCCTGTTGACTTATCTTAAGCGAACGGGCAGTGAGGTAACGCTGCACCAGGGCCTGGTCTACGCAATAGTTGCCCATTTTCTGTAACGAATACGAAACCACCAGCGAGATGACCGTGATATCAGCCAATACATAGAGACGGCCTTTTTCTAAAATGTTGGCCTCAGACCAACCCGCTATCTGGTCTGTCATACGGGTCTTTCCGCTTTCGGTGAGCGTGCCCCATATTTCAGGAAGTCCGCCGGGCACGGAATAAACAATAACGGTTAAGGCAATAATCATCCCGGCAAACATCACCAGGGAATGAATTACATCAGCCCACATTACGGCCTTTACCCCACCCAGTGTGGTGTTTAGCGTAGACAAAACCCCAAGAGTGATGATAGAAGGGACCAATGGAAGTTGCCCCCCGGTAACCACATTGAGCATAAGGGAAGGCACATAGATGACCGCCCCCATCCAGGTAACCCGCCACAGAATGAAAATAGCACTGGTGAGCAAACGGACCGACACGCTGAAGCGCCGTTCCAGGTATTCGTAGGCGGTATAGACGTTCAGTTTGTGGTAAAAGGGCATAAAGACGTAGGTCACCACCGGATAGCTCACAGGAATGGCTACCCACATCCACAGCATGATCGTGCCGTATTTCAACGCTGCCGCAGGGAACGACATGTAGCCCACTGCACTGGTAAGGGTAGCCAGCAGCGACAACCCAATGGTGAACCAGCCCATGCTTTTGCCACCCAGTAAAAAGTCTTTGGCTGATTTCTGTTTCCTGGAAAAGTACACTCCGATGCTCAGAATACTCAGGATATATACAACAGCAATGACGATATCGATGGTAGAAAGCCCTTTCACTGTTGCGGGGTAAATTGGTTCTCCATGCCTTGTTCGCGCAGTAAGTACTCGTAATCAGCATGCACCCTCGCTTGTGACATACGCTTTGGCCCTGCCATGCAAGTCAGATGGTACAAGTAAGATCCGGGGGCGGCTGCTACCGGATGATAACCACCGCCAACGTAAGCTACATCATTTTCCTTCAAACTAAAGGCTTGATCCATTTGCCCATTATCATCAAACTGCCAAATCAGGCCAAAACCTTTTGGGTGGGAAAACTTGAACAAATACCCTTCTTCGTAGGGCATTTCCTTTCCTTCTTCAAAAATCTGGTGGCGGTGCGGGGGCATGGTACTCCAGTTACCCGGATAGGTGATCGTCTCGCCAGTGAGGAGGGCGTTCCCTTCGGAGTTATCATTCCAAAAAATTTTGTGCACCTTCCGCCGCCAGTTGTCTGTGCCCCGTTCGTTTACCCTAATATCTGCTTTCTTGATCAGATAGTTTCGAAACTTGCGGGGTGCCGGGGCGTAGTGGATACCCATCTGGCAATCGCTTACAGCAGTGAGGGTAACTTCTTCTTGCTTCGTGAGCAGTAAACCCTCTGGCAGGTCTTCGAATACATTCCGGCGTGGGCCCAATGTGCCCACCTCTCCCGACTGAATATTGAAAGCCACAGCTCCTTCCAGGATAACGAGTGAGTACTCGTTTTCTTCGGTACGAATAATGAAATGCTCATCTTTTTTTAAGAGCAACATCGCTATTTTCTGGTTGTGTAGTTCCTGGTCGGTTAGCTGGTTCCAGCCACCGGAGAGGGGTTTTCTATTTCTTCCACAATTCATGAGTTTGTATTTTTGGTTAGGACATCAATAATTATCCGGGCAGCCATCATACCGGTCCGGATATTGGCATCGGCAGTTTGTGCCCCCAGGTGAGGTGTGGCGATAAAGTTGGGTAAACCCAGCAAAGGATTGTTGCCGGGCGGTTCAGTTTCGAACACATCAGTAGCAGCCGCTGCAATTGTGCCATCAGTCAGTGCCCGGTGCAGGGCCGCTTCATCTACAAGCCCTCCCCGGCTGGTGTTGATCAACGTGGCACTTCGTTTCATCTTCGACAATGCTACCGAGTCAATAATATAGCGAGTGCCCTCGCTAAGTGGCACATGCAACGATACCACATCCGATTGCTCCAGCAAAGCATCCAGCGATACATGGGCAATCTCCAGGTTACCTACCGGGGCTATGTTCCTTACAAAAGGATCGTATACCAAAATTTTGTTTTCAAAACCTTGTGCACGCTGGATCACTGCCCGGCCAATCTGTCCATAACCCACAATGCCAATTGTTTTGTGCAGCACTTCCGCACCTGAAAAGGCCGGGGGCGACCATTGACCGTCCTTGACGCTTTGTACGGCGGGGAGCAGCTTGCGGGCAGATGCCAAGATGAACAACCATGCCAGGTCAGCAACTGATTCATAATTGCCCGGACAGGTCTTTACCACAATACCCCGGCGCTGAGCTACTTCCATATCGATGCGATCAAAGCCCACTGCGTGGTCGGCCACAACGCGTAGTTTGGGACAGCGATCAAACACGATTGAACCGACCCGGTCCTGGGCTGCTACTATGGCCCCATCGCAATCGCCAATAAGTTCGGCCACCCGTTCTTCGTTGGCCGGATCGTCATTAGGCCGCTGCAATACCTCTATGCCTGCATTTTCCAGCAGGGTTATCGGTTGGTCAGAGGCTTTGGCGAATGATTTTGATAATACAGCTACTTTCATGCAGAAGGTTGGTTTAGGGAAACCCCTGTGAGTGAGGAAATTTTTTCCAGGTCACGCACCACCGCTTCCACTATGGGAATACCTTTTCGGGAGCGGTCTTCGAATGCAAGTCGCTCCGGGTCACCGGGGATGAGCGGGCCGGATGTGCCAGGCTGCGGTTTTGTGCCCCTGATGGTAAGCACCCACTCGTCCATCTGCTGCTTGAACTCGCTTTTGTCCCGAAATGCTTCAATATCCATCACACCGAAAAAGTGCCCGATCCCTTTGCCTACCTGCTTTTCCGGCGGGTCTTGCCAGAGCAAGCTAGGCGGGCCAAAAGGTCCCCAGTTAGCCCCACTCAGCACACAGCACAAAATATCCACCATTGACAGCAGGCACTGGCCTTTGTGCCCTCCGTTTATTTTTTCCGAACCCAGGGGCAGCAGGCTGCCACCGTCGATAATCATTTGGGGATTATGGGTCGGCTGGCCGTCCTTGTCTATTCCCCAGCCGTTGGGAAGGGATTGTCCTCCCCGCATAGCGATTTCCACTTTGCCGAAGGGCACGGCACTGGTAGCCATATCCACGATTACCGGGGGCTGGTTGTTGGCAGGTGCGCCAAAGGCAATCGGATTGGTACCGAACATTGGTTCCGCACCCCATAGCGGGGCTACCAGCTTCGATGAGTTCGTCATGGCCCAGCCAATCATATCGAGCTTTTCCACTGTTTGCGCGACATAGAAACCCGCTGCCCCGAAATGATTGGTATGGCATACGCTCACCCAGCCTGTGCCGTATTCTTGTGCCATTTCGGCTGCCATCTGATTGGCCCGGGGGCCTACTACCAAGCCAAGCCCGTTGTCTCCGTCTATGGTAGCTGCACTCTTGCGCTGCTGCACGGTGGTAATGTTGGGCTGGGGATTGATTTTTCCAGCCCGCAGTAGCTCTACGTAGGTCATCAGGCGGCCTACGCCGTGGGAGTCGATACCGTGGGAGTCAGCATACAGTAGTACTTCTGCTGCCATAACCCAACTTGCACCGGAAGGGCATCGAAAACACAAATTTTAAGATATTTTCTTGTACAAATCATGTACTGCGTGCTGGAATCGGGGTTTTGTGTTTAGAAAGTCGATTGTAGTGATGTATGGT